>NZ_JAALDU010000153.1 GCF_014145015.1 Dietzia sp. E1
GCGCGGCTGGACGCGGCGGTGGCCGAGGTGCCGGCGCTGGCGGAGTTCGCGGACGCCGCGCGCGCGGTGTTCGACGAGGTCGCCGGCTCCGGACCGGTGCGCGTGCACCGCATCCACGGCGACCTGCACCTCGGACAGACCCTGCGGGCGCCGGACCGCTGGATCGTCATCGACTTCGAGGGCGAGCCGGCCGCGCCCCTGGCCGAGCGGCGGGTGCCGGACTCGCCGGCGCGCGACGTGGCGGGCATCCTGCGCAGTCTCGACTACGCGGCCCAGCACACGCTCGTCGGCGTGGAGGACCGGCAGCTGCGCTTCCGGGCCCGCGAGTGGCGTGACCGCAACGTCGACGCCTTCTGCTCGGGGTACGCCGAGGTCAGCGACGTCGATCCCCGCGACTCCGGGGCGCTGCTGCGGGCGTACACGCTGGACAAGGCCCTGTACGAGGTGGTCTACGAGTCACGGAACCGGCCCGGGTGGGTCCCCGTGCCGATGGGTGCGGTGGAGCGGATCCTGTCCGCCGGCTGACCGCGCCCCGCCACGCACGCTTCCCGCGGCGCACGCTCCCCCGTGACGCACGTTCCCCGCGACGCGCGCCGGCCGGGCCCGCTGGTGCGGACCCGGCCGGGGGCTGTCAGTTCTCGTGCGTCACTGATCGCGCGTCACTGGGTGGAGATCTGCTCCTTGGCCCACTTGTAGTCGGCCTTGCCGGCGGGCGAGCGGCGGATCTCGGGGACGTCGACGATCACCTTGGGGATCTTGTAGTTGGCCAGGGACTCACGCAGGAACGCGGAGAGCTCCTCCGGCTCGGCCGACTTGCCCTCGCGGAAGGACACGACCGCGGCGACCTTCTGGCCGAAGCGCGGGTCGGGGGCGCCGGCGACCAGCGCGTCGTGCACGGCCGGGTGGGCCTTGAGCGCCTGCTCGACCTCCTCGGGGAAGACCTTCTCGCCGCCGGTGTTGATGCAGCCCGAGCCGCGGCCCAGGAACACGATGGAGCCGTCCTCGCGGATCTGGCCCATGTCGCCGAGCACCGCGACCCGCTGACCGTCGACCTCGGGGAAGGTCTTGGCGGTCTTCTCCGGGTCGTTCCAGTAACCGAGCGGGACGTGACCCCGGCGCACGATGTAGCCCACCACGTCGGATCCGGGGGCGATCGGCTGGTTGGACTCGTCGATCAGACCGAGGCGCGGGGTCGGCGCCAGGATCATCTCGCCGTCCTCGTTGAGGTTGAGCTCGCCGTCGTTACCGGTCTCGGAGGCGCCGAAGTTGTCGCGGATGATGACGTTCGGGAACTCCTCGTGCAGGCGGTCACGCGAGGTCTTGGACCAGATGCCGCCGCCGGAGGCGACCATGAACAGCGAGCTGAAGTCCTTGGTCTTCTTGGCCTCGAGCAGCGCCTCGGTGATCGGCACGGCCATCCCGTCGCCGACGAACATCAGCATGCCGGCCTTGTACTCGGCCGTCGCGTCCACGATGACCTCGGCGTCGAAGTCACGGAACAGGATCAGGTGGCCGCCCATGTTCACGAAGGTCAGCAGCGTGAACAGTCCGGCGCCGTGCATGAGCGGGGCGGAGATGACGACGCGGAAGCCGCCGTCGGGCGAGACGTTGTCCGCGACCTCCTGCGGGCTGTGCCGCTTGTCGCCGTAGGGGTTACCGCCGGACAGGCACGCGTAGTAGTAGTCCGACATCTCCCACTGGACGCCCTTGGGGAACCCGGTCGTGCCGCCGGTGTAGACGATCCAGTGGTCGTCACCGCGGGCCGGCTCGAAATCGCGCTCCGACGACTGCTCCGGCAGCTCGGCGTCGACGTCGACCAGGGTGAGACCGGCGGCCGCACACGCGTCCACGAGGACCTGAGGCGTCCCGCCGACGGCGAGAACCGTGCGCGTGCTGGTCAGCTGCGGCACAGCGGCGGCCATCGTCTCGGCGAACTCGGCGTCCACCATCACGGCGACCGACTGCGAGTCGTTGAACAGGTAGACGAGCTCGGCCGGGGTGTAGCGGTAGTTGACGTTGATCCCGGCCACGCGGATCTTCATGGACGCCACGATGGCGGCCATGTGCACCGTGCTGTTCTTCATGTACAGCGCGACGTGGCTGAGCGGTTCCGCGCCGTAGGCCTTGAGGAGGTGACCCATCCGGTTGGCGAGCTCGTCGATCTGCCGGTACGTGTAGTCGACACCGTCCATGGTGAGCAGCAGGTTGTCCGGGATCTTGTCGACCACGGCCTCGAACACGGCGGCTTCGTTCATGTCCGGGTTGGTTCCGGCGAGGGGATCGGTGGACTGATCGGCAACTGCGTCGGTCATCGGGGCAGGTCCTTAAGAGCGGCGGGTGTGTGTCTGCTCTCACATTGTGGCCTGAACTTGTTCTCATGTCCAGACCGGGGCCTGAGCAGCGACAATCGGACATTACTGCAACCAGTTCCACCTCGCGACATACCTCCGGGCATGGTTACGGGTGACCACCGTCGGTCGAGCGTCTACATTGCGCACATGAGCGGATCACGGCCCCGACATCCCGGCCCGCCGTACGACGGCGGCCTCCGACTGCCACGCTCGACCGGGTCCGGCGACGTCCCCCAGGACGGCCGCCGTTCGTCCGACCGCGAGGCCGACCGGCCGTCCCGACGCGGGCCCGTCCTCCAGGGCCCCGCCGAACAGGGGACGCTCCGCTCGCGCGGCCTCGCCGAGGCCCTGCGCCTCTTCGTGCGCCCCGCCCTGGACCGGATGCCCGCGACCGACGCCTCTCTCGGGCGGCTGCGGACCCTCACCTCGGGAGCGGGCCGAGCCGCCGCGCTGGAGAACACCAACGACTGGTCGTCGGACGGGCCGGTGCCCGGACTGTGGGTGGGCCGCAAGCGCTTCTTCGACTCCGACAAGGTGATCTACCACGTCCACGGTGGCGGCTTCACGTTCGGATCACCGTGGTCGCACAAGGCGCTCGCGTCCCGGATCGCCAGCGAGACCGGTGTCCCGGTCTTCCTGCCGGACTACCGGCTCGCGCCCGAGCATCCGCATCCGGCGGCCACCGAGGACACGATCGCCGGCTGGGAGTGGCTGATCGAGATGGGGTTCCCGGCCGAGAACATCGTGGTCGCCGGCGACTCCGCCGGGGGCAACCTCGCCCTGCAGCTGGTCGCCCACCTCGAGAGGACGCGGGCGCCCATGCCGGCGGGTGTCGTACTGCTCTCCCCCTGGATCGACCTGGACTTCACGGACATGACGGAGCGTGATCGGGCGCGGAAGGACCCGTTCCTCGCCCTGGGTCTCGCCGAGCTGTGCCGACGCCAGTACGCGCCCGGGGTGGACCCGGACGATCCGGCCATCTCCCCGATCAACTACGAGCCGTCGCCGGACTGGCCGCCGTTCCTCATCCAGGCCGGCGGCCACGAGATCTTCCGGGGCGGGATCGAGCGGATGGCGGAGAACTTCGCCGAGCACGGCGTGCGCCACGAGTTCCAGCTGTGGCCGGACCAGTTCCACGTGTTCCAGGTGTTCCATCCTCTCGTCCCGGAGGCGCGGGTCGCGGTCCGCGACATCGGGTCGTTCGTCCGCGGGTGCCTGCGCCGCTGAGCCGTTGACACGGGCGCGCGTCGGGCCGCGTCCGGGTTGCGGGCGGAGTCAGGCGTGCGCGGCCACGGCCTTCCGGGACGCGCGCAGCAGCAGGTCCTTGGGCAGCTCGCGAGCCCTGCGCGGCGTCCTGCGGTACAGGCGCGCCCCCACGGCCATGAGCGTGCTGAACCGGCGCTCGTCGACCGGGCTCCAGGCGAAGCCGTACGCGTCCCGCAGCTGCGTGGGCAGCAGCCCGATGGTGATGAAGCGCATGAGGCGGAAGACCGGGCGGACCGGCAGGGGGTGCCCGGACGGGTCGAGCAGCCTGGCCCCGTACTCACGCACCCGCTCGTCGATCTCGATCCCGTCCAGGGTCCGCGCCACGTAGGCGTCGTAGCCCGCCCGGTCGGCCGGCCAGTCCTCCGGCGGGACCTGCAGCGACGTGCCGTAGGTCTGGAACTCGCGGTAGAGCCGCTCGGCGGCCTCGTCGTCGAGCGGACCGAACATGCGCTGCCACATGTCCCGCCCGCCGTAGTACATGCACCCGGCCACCCAGAGCTGCAGCCCGGGGTCGAAGGCCGAGTACTCGACCTCCGCCCCGGGCGCCGACCGCACCGGCCGGTGGGCGCGGTTGACCATGCGGACCACCGCCTCCCGCTCGGCCGGGGAGCCGAACGCCACGAGGTAGATGTAGGCGGTGGTGTTGCGGAACCGCCCGACCGGGTCCCGTAGCGCCCGGCTGTGGTCGGCGACGCCGTGCCCGACCGGCTGCAGGGCGATCTCCATGAGGAACCGCCTGGGCGCCCCCGCCAGGAACGCGGCGTCGCCCACGACGTCGTGGAGCGTCGGGCCGCGGACGGCACCGGCGGCGGTGGGGCGACTGGCGGTGGTCATGCCCCCACCCTAACGCCGATCACATATATGTGATGTGACTTTCCGGTGAACCGGGTCAGACGGTGAGGACCAGTCCCGAGGTGGGCACGCCGGTCCCGGCGGTGACGACGAGCTTCTCGGCGCCGGCGACCTGGTTGACCGAGTCTCCGCGGAGCTGACGCACGCCCTCGGCGATGCCGTTCATGCCGTGGATGTACGCCTCGCCGAGCTGGCCGCCGTGGGTGTTGAGCGGGAGCCGCCCGCCCACCTCGAGGGCGCCGGGTTCGCGGACGAAGTCCTTGGCCTCGCCGCGCCCGCAGAAGCCGAGCTCCTCGAGCTGCATGAGCACGTACGGCGTGAAGTGGTCGTACAGCACCGCCATGTCCATGTCCTCGGGCCGCAGGCCGGACTGGTTCCACAGCTGGTCGCCGACGATCCCCATCTCGGGCAGGCCCGCGAGCTCGGGGCGGTAGTACGAGGTCATGATGTACTGATCCGGCCCGGAGCCCGAGGCCGCGGCCGCGATCGAGACCGGCTTGTGCGGCAGGTCGCGGGCCCGCTCGGGAGTGGTCACCACGATCGCCTGCCCGCCGTCCGACTCCTGGCAGCAGTCCAGCAGGTGCAGCGGCTCGGCGATGTAGCGCGAGTTCTGGTGGTCTTCCAGCGTGATGGGCTTGCCGTGGAAGAACGCCGCCGGGTTGACCGCGGCGTGCTTGCGGTCCACCACCGCGACCCGGCCGAAGTCCTCGCTCGTCGCGCCGTATTCGTGCATGTAGCGCTGCGCGACCATCGCCACGAACCCGGCCGGGGTGGACAGGCCGTGAGGGTAGGAGAACGCGTTGTCCGTGCCCGAGGAGTTCACCTGGTGCACGAGCGCCGAGTTGACCTGACCGAAGCGCATCCCCGAGCGCTCGTTGAACGCGCGGTAGCAGACCACGACCTCCGCGACGCCGGTCGCCACGGCCATCGCCGCCTGCTGGACCGTCGCACACGCCGCGCCGCCGCCGTAGTGGATGCGCGAGAAGAAGTTGAGGCTGCCGATCCCGGCGGCCCGGGCGACGGCGATCTCGGTGTTGGTGTCCATCGTGAACGACACCAGGCCGTCGACGTCCGACGGTTGCAGTCCGGCGTCGGCCACCGCCGCGCGGACGGCCTCGGCGGCCAGCCGGAGCTCGGACCGGCCGGAGTCCTTGGAGAAATCGGTCGCGCCGATGCCGACGATCGACGCCTTGTCCGCGAGGGAGCTCACTGCGGGTCTCCGTTCATGTAGAGGGTCGCGGTCGAGGTGACATGCGCGCCCAGCGAGTCCGTGCCGACGATCTTCAGCGTGACCAGCCCGTCGTCGTCGATCCCCGTGACCTCACCCGTGAGGGTGAGGGAGTCGTACGCGTACCAGGGCACACCCAGGCGCAACTTGATCGAGGTGATGCGCGCGCGCTGGCCCGCCCAGTCCGTCACGTACCGCTGCACGAGGCCGGTGTCGGTGAGGATGTTGACGAAGATGTCCTTCGAGCCCTTGGCATGGGCCAGGTCGCGGTCGTGGTGGACGTCCTGGAAGTCCCGCGTCGCCAGGGCCGAGGCGACGATGAACGTCGGCGTCCCCTCGATGGTCAGCTCGGGCAGCCGGTCCCCCACTCGCGCGGCGGGCGGCTCGGCGGGGCAGATCACGTCGGTCACTGCACTGTTCTCGCTCACTTGACGGCCCCTTCCCGGACCTCGGGCCTCTGACGGTCCACCGTGGGTGCGCCGGCCGGTCGCCAGGCGTACAGCGTCCACGGATCTGTGCCGAAGGCCGCGTCCTCGGACTCGTCGCCCGGCATGTCGAGGAACTCCACCTCAACCTCCATGCCGATGCGGACCTCGGCCGGGTCGACGTCGCGCAGCTCGCCGAGCATGCGCACGCCCTCCTCCAGTTCCACCAGCGCGATCACGAACGGGAACTTCGTGCGGCCCGGCACGCGCGGGGCGTGATGGACCACGAAGCTGTACACGGTGCCGCGGCCGGAGGACACGACGTAGTCGGTCTGCTCGGACTTGTCCTTCCACAGCGCCGGCACGGGCGGGTGCTGCAGTGAGCCGTCCTCACGCTTCTGGATGCGCAGCTCGTGGGCGGCGACGCCGTCCCAGAAGAACTGCGTGTCGTGCGAGACCGACGGGCGCAGGACCTTACCCACCACCAGGTCGTCAGTCGCCGAACCGGAGCTGGCGACGATCCGCTGCTCAGACGCTGGCCGCTCGGCCGGCTCGGTGGTGTCGGCGGCCTTGGCCGGCGGGCGGAACTTGAGGATGCGGAAGTCCATCTCGGCCACGACCTCGTCGCCGACCCGCCAGTAGTTGCGGGTGGTGAAGAACCAACCCTCGCCCAGGCCCGTGGTCTTGGGACCCACCACGTCCACCAGCACGGACTCGATGGTCACCTCCTCGCCCGGGCGGGTGTACCGGTGGTAGGTGGAGTCGCAGTTGGTCGCGACGACCGAGGTGAAGCCCTCGGCGTCGAGGATGTCGGTCATGCGGCCCAGCGGGTCGTCGGCCTCGCGGGTCTTGCCGAGCCCGCGCATGGTCCACACCTGGGCCATCGCGGGCGGCGCGACGAGTCCGCCGTGACCGGCCGCGCGGGCCGCCTCCTCGGACTCGTAGATGGGGTTGGTGTCGCCGATCGCCTCGGTCCAGTTGCGGATCATCGGCAGGTTGATGGGGTCGCGGCCCGCGCGGCGGGCGCTGCCGCCGGAGGCCTTGACCTCGTCGGCCGCGGCGAGGATGCGCGCGGCCCGCTCGTCGGTCACTGTGTCGTTGAACACCGTGTCGTCACTCATGGGTGCCTTCTCGTCGGGGTGGATGCGCAGCGGGGCTGCGCTGGCGGGACGGGGCCGGCGTCAGCGCGCCGTGCGGGGCATGCCGAGGCCGCCCATGCAGACCAGCTCGCGCATGACCTCGTTGACGCCGCCGCCGAAGGTGATCACGACGTTGCGCTTGTTCATCATGTCGAACCAGCGCTGCAGCGCCGCGGTGTCCGGGTCGGTGGGGTCGCCGAAACGGCCGAGCAGTTCCTCGACGATCCGGCCGACGTGTTGGATCTTCTCCGTGGAGAACACCTTCGACGCGGCGGAGTCGCCCATCGACGGGTTGTCGCCCGTCGAGGAAACCTGCCAGTTGAGCAGCTCGTTGAGCCGGACGATCGCGAAGATCTCCGCGAGGCCACGCCGCACCTCGGGCCGGTCCAGGTGGCGCACGCCGTCGGCACCGGTGCCGCGGGCCCAGGCGGCGAGCTCGTCGTAGTACCCGCCCGGCCGGCCCGACGGGGCGAGCATGACGCGCTCGTGGTTGAGCTGCGTGGTGAGCATCTTCCAGCCGCCGTCGACCTCGCCAACGACCATGTCCGCCGGGACGCGCACGTCGGAGTAGTAGGTGGCGTTGACGTGGTGCGCACCGTCGCAGGTGATGATCGGCGTGAACGAGAAACCCGGATCGGTGGTGTCCACGATGAAGATCGTCAGCCCGCGGTGGCGCGAGTCCGGGGTGCCGGTGCGGGCGGCGAGCCAGATGTAGTCGGCGTGGTGTCCGCCGGTGGTCCACATCTTCTGCCCGTTGATGATCCAGTCGCCGGTCGCCTCGTCCTTGCGGGCCGTGGTGCGCAACGCGGCGAGGTCGGTGCCGGCGTCGGGCTCGGAGTACCCGATCGCGAAGTGGATTGTCCCGTCGAGGATCCCTGGGAGGAACTTCTCCTTCTGCTTCTCCGTGCCGTACTTCTGCAGCGTCGGGCCGACGGTCTGCAGCGTCACCGAGGGCAGCGGAACGTCGGCGCGGGTGGCCTCGTTGGTGAAGATCTGCTGCTCGATATGGCCGAAGCCCTTGCCGCCGTACTCGGTGGGCCAGCCCACGCCCAGCCAGCCGTCGCGACCCATCCGCTTGATGATCTCCGCGTAGGTGTCGCCGTGACGGGTGGTCGCGATGTCCGCGGCCTCCTCCGGCGAGATGAGGGTGGAGAAGTACTCGCGCAGCTCGGCCTGCAGCGCGCGCTGCTCGGCGGTGAGGTCGATGAACGCGGCGTCGGCGTCGGTGTCGGCGTCGGCGGCGATCGCGTCGCCGGAGGCGGGGGCCACCTGCTCCACCGGGTCGGCGGCGATCGCCGCGCCCAGCGCGTCGAGGTGCAGCTGCGCGCCGCCGACGAAGCGGGCGAGGTCCTTGACCGCCGAGGAGTACTTGAACATCGGGTACGTGACGTCCACGCCCACGCCGCCGTGGAGGTGGTGCAGGAGTTGCACCGCGCGCGGCCCCTCGGCGGCCAGCCAGTACGCGCCGATCGTGGGATCGGTCTCGTAGCGGTCACCGGGCCCGGCCAGCCCCTCGGAGATCCGCCACGCCACCGACTGCGCGATCACGTGCAGCGTCTGCGAGACGATGTAGACGTCCGCCAGCTCCTGCTGCACCGCCTGGAACGAACCGAGCGGCTTACCGAACTGCACCCGCTCCTTGAGGTAGCCGGCAGTCATCTCCAGCGCGCCGGCCACGAGACCGTCACCGTGGGCGATACAGGCGGCCAGGACGAGACGCCGGAACTCCTCGAGGACCGATCCCGTTCCCGCGCCGCGGAGCACGTCGTCGTCGTCGACCTCGGTGGCCTCGAACCGCATCGCGTACTCGGGCACGCCCAGGGAACCGAGGGTGGGGGTCAGGGTGACGCCCGGGGCGTCAGGGGCGACGACGACGAGGACGGCGCCCTCGGGCGTGGACGCCGGCACGAGGATCGCGCGGGCCTGGGCCGCGTAACGGACGCTGGTGACGGTGCCGGTGAGGGTCCCGCCATCCAGGCGCACGGTCGGCTCGAGCGGCAGGGGGCTGCCGGGCTCGGCGACGGCGGCGGTGAGGATACGGCCGTCCTCGATGCCGGAGAGCAGTCGCTTCTGCTGGTCCGCGGTGCCGAGGGTGACGATCGGCAGTACGCCCAGGCCCAGCGTCTCCAGGGCGGGGATCACCACGCCGGCGCGGCCGACCTCCTCGAGCACGACGGCGATGTCGGCGGGCGTGAGGTCGTCGCCGCCGAGCGCTGCGGACAGGCCCAGCGAGAGCAGCCCGGAGGTGGCGAACGCCGACCAGAGGCGCTCGTCGAAGCCGGCGTCGTCGACACTGCGGCTGGGCAGCGCGGTGAGCAGTTCCTCGGCCGGGGCGGCCGTCGACAGCGCGCCGGCCACCGCCTCGGCGACGGCGGCCTGGGTCTCGGTACGCGTGAAGTCCACGATCAGTCCTGTTCGGGTACGGGGGCGGGGGATGCCGGCCGGCCCGCCCTCGTCGGGCGGGCC
>NZ_JAALDU010000154.1 GCF_014145015.1 Dietzia sp. E1
TCGGCGGGACGCCGCTGCTCGGGTTCGTCGTCTCCGCCGTCGGCGCCGCCCTCGGGGTGGCCGTCGTCCTCATGCTCCGCCGCGACGCCGTCGGCGGTCGGCGAGGATTCCGCGCGGCCGCCGGTCTCCTGGCGGTCCCGCTCGTCGCGGTGGGCCTGATCGCCGGCGCGGCCCTCACCCCGGCCGGGGAGCACACCGACACCGTGGAGGTCGCGGTGATCCAGGGCAACGTCCCGCGCCTCGGCCTGGACTTCAACGCGCAGCGCCGCGCGGTCCTCGACAACCACCTCGACGTCACGGCCGGGTACGCCGACGACGTCGAGGCCGGCACCCTCCCGCGCCCCGACGTCGTGCTGTGGCCGGAGAACGCCTCCGACATCTCGCCGCTCGACGACCGCCTCGCCGGGGCGCAGATCAGTGCCCTGTCCCGGCGCCTCGACGCGCCGATCCTCGTGGGCACCGTCCTGCCCACGGGCCAGGGGCGCGAGGCCACCAACTCCACCCTCGTCTGGGACGCCCGCGACGACGTCGGCGGCGGTGCCGGCTCCGACCGGGTCGCCGACCGGCACGACAAGAAGTACATCCAGCCCTTCGGCGAGTGGCTGCCGATGCGGGGCCTGTTCGAGGCGCTCTTCCCGATCGCGCAGGCCGCCGGTCACTTCGTCCCCGGGGACGGCGACGGGCTGGTCGCCGCGAACGGGGTCGAGCTGGGCGTGGCGATCTGCTTCGAGATCGCGTTCGACGCCGCCGCCCGCGAACCCCTCTCGCGCGGTGCCCAGATCCTCACCGTCCCCACCAACAACGCGACCTTCGGCCACTCGGCCATGACGTACCAGCAACTGGCCATGTCGCGGGTGCGCGCCGTCGAGCACAACGTGCCCGTCCTCATCGCCGCGACCAGCGGCGTGAGCGCCGTCATCGGCCCCGACGGACACGTGCGGCAGGAGACCGGCATCTTCGAGCCCGCGGTGCTGGCGGCTCAGGTCGAGGTCGGCGGGGCCGGTACAGTGGCAACCCGACTGGGCGGCGTCCCGCAGGCGGTGAGCTGCCTCGTCGGGTTCGTCGCACTGGCCTGGGCGCTGGTCCACACCCGCCGACGGCCCGTGACCCGACACGAGGAGACGTAAGTGACCGAACCGACGACGCCGGGCGGCAGCGCGCCCTCCGCGCGCACGCTGGTGATCATCCCCACCTACGACGAGCGGGACAACCTGCCCGGCGTCGTGGAGCGCCTGCTCGCCTCGGCCCCCGACGTGTCGGTCCTCATCGCCGACGACAACAGCCCGGACGGCACCGGGGAGGTCGCCGACCGGCTCGCCGCCGACGACCCGCGCGGCCGGATCTCGGTCCTGCACCGCGCCGGGAAGCAGGGTCTCGGCGCGGCCTACATCGCCGGGTTCCGCTGGGGGCTCGAGCGCGGGTACACGGTGCTGGTGGAGATGGACGCCGACGGCAGCCATCCGCCCGAGCGCCTGCCCGCCATGCTCGAGGCCGTGGACGGCGGCGCCGACCTGGCGATCGGGTCCCGCTACGTCCCCGGCGGCTCGGTGGTCAACTGGCCGTGGCAGCGCCACGTCATCTCCCGCGGCGGCAACATCTACTCCCGCGTCGTGCTGGGTGTCGGCATCAAGGACATCACCGCCGGCTACCGCGCCTACCGCGCCGACGCGCTGGCCGAACTCGACCTCGACGCCATCGAGTCCAAGGGCTACTGCTTCCAGATCGACATGAGCTGGCGGCTGCTGAACAACGGGCGGCGTGTGGTGGAGGTGCCCATCACCTTCACCGAGCGCACCGTGGGGCACTCCAAGATGAGCGAGTCGATCTTCCGCGAGGCCGCGGTCAACGTCGCCCGCTGGGGCTGGGAGAAGCGCCGCGCGCAGCTGCGAGCGCTCGTCGGGCGCTGAGTCCCCCGTCGGCCGGGCGGTGCGCCCCGCCGACGCGGAACGCCCCGGCCCCCTCGGAAGGGGACCGGGGCGTCATGCCGTCCGGTGGCTCAGCGCGCGCCGGCGCGGCGCCGCTTCTTGAGCAGGTCCATCCGCTCCTTGAGGAGCTCCTCGAGCTCCTCCAGAGAACGCCGCTCGAGCAGCATGTCCCAGTGGGTGCGCGGCGGCTTGCCCTTCTTCACCTCGACCGCGGGGCCGTCGATGAGCTGGCCCTCCTGGCCGTTCTTACACAACCAGGTGCCGGGGATCTCGGCGTCATCGGCGAACGGCACCTCGTAGACCTCGCCGTTCGGCGTCTGGTACCGGGCCATGCGGCGGGGCGCGAGGTCGTGGTCCCGGTCGGTCTCGTAGCTCACCGCTCCGAGGCGGCTGCCCCTGAGGACTCGATCTGCCATGCGAACTCCTTCTGCCGTGTTCGTCTGCGTCAAAGCACTGCGGTCACGTCACCGCGCTGCGGTCAATTCTGCGGATCGACACGACGCTGCGTGGTTCCTGCTCGTATCAACGCCAGAGGAACCCCCAAATGTTCCCACGCCCCGACGCCGCGGGCCACCCCGGGGGCGACCTGGGTACCCTTTCATCCGTGGATTCCGACGTCCGGGCAGAGCCCCCCGCGCCCCGGCGGGGCGAGGCGTCCTGTGCGTGGTGCGGTCGGCCCGTCGACGAGGGCGGCACCGGACGGCGGCGGCGGTACTGCCGTCGCTCGTGCCGCCAGCGCGCCTACGAGCAGCGCCGGTCGCTGCGGATGCAGGATCTGCCCGAGGGGACGGTCGTGCTGTCCGAGGCCGAGTCCACCGACCTCATGGACCGGATGTTCCAGCTGCGTTGCGCGTGCGAGGACCTGCGGACCGCGATCGCCGAGGGCGAGGACCCGGCGGAGCTGGCGCGCATGTCGGAGGACCTCGTGGCGGCAGCGCGCCGAGCCGAGCGGCTGCGGTGAACCGAGCAGCTGCGGTGCACGCTGTCGGCGAGGTCCTGCGGACGTGGTGGGAGCGGTGGCGGCCCTCCGTCACGGGACTCATCGTCGCCGCGCTCGCGGCGTGGGTCTCGCTCATGCCGTCGCTGCTGCCGCGGGCATGGCACTACCAGGGCATCGTCACGGGCGTGTCGATGCTGGTCGGCTACGGCGTCGGCGTGGCGCTCCGGACCCTGTGGCGGCGCGTCGTCGCGCCCCGCATCAACCTGCACCCCGACCTCACCGCGCTGGGGGACCGCCTGCTGGCGTTCGCGCGGCTGTCCGCACCGTACGTATTGGTCGTCTACCTCATCACGGCCACCGCCACGGCGATCCGCTGGCAGGACCAGGTTTCCGACCTCGTCGAGTCGCCGCGCCCACCGTGGGCGGACTACATGCGCATCCCGTGGGTCGCGCTGGGTCTCTTCGTCGCGCTGCTGATCGCCGCCCGGGGCCTCCGGGCGGCGTACCGGGCCTTCGTCCGCGCGGTGCGCCGCCGGTTCGGGATCGGGGAGTACACCGCCCGGCTGGCAGGGGTCGTGGTGGCCGCCGCGCTGCTGCTGGGCATGGTCCAGGGCGTGCTGCCGCGCCTCTTCTTCGACGCCGCCAACCAGATCTTCAGCGCCCAGAACAACGAGGACCTGCCCGACGCCCGCCCGCCGCGCGAACCCGAGAAGTCAGGGGGCCCGGGTTCACTCGTGGACTTCGAGGACCTGGGCCTGCAGGGCCGTCGATTCGTCAGCGGCGGCGTCGACCGGGAGACGCTGAGCGACCTGCTCGGCGAGGAGGCGAAGGAGCCGATCCGGGCCTACGCGGGCCTGGAGTCCGCGCCGACGGACGACGAGCGCTCCGACCTCGTGGTGGCCGAGCTCGACCGGACGCGGGCCTGGGAACGGGAGTCCGTCGTGATCGTGCCGACCACCGGCACCGGGTGGATCAACCCGCACGCGGCCCAGGCGATCGAGCTGCTCTCCGGCGGCGACGTCGCGACGGTGGGCACGCAGTACTCGTTCCTGCCCAGCTGGATCTCGTTCCTCGCCGACCGTGAGAAGGCGGAGGCCGCCGGGCGCGCGCTCGTCGAGTCGGTGGTGGAGTGGCGCGACTCGCTGCCCCCCGACCGGCCGCGGCCGGCGCTCTACGTCTATGGCGAGAGTCTCGGCACCCAGGCCGGTGAGGCGGCGTTCTCGGGGATCCGGGACATCCGCGCCACCGTGGACGGCGTGCTGTGGATGGGCCCGCCCAACTCCAACCGCATCTGGCACTCGCTGGTCGAGCGCCGCGACCCGGGCACCCCGGTCACCGAGCCGGTGTACGCCGACGGCCTGCTGGTGCGCTTCTCCGAGGACCCGGCCGAGTTGCGCGGCGACGACAGCCCGTGGATCCCGCCGCACGTGCTGTACGTCCAGCACGCGACCGACCCGGTGGTGTGGTGGACGCCGGATCTGCTGTTCGACCGTCCCGCGTGGCTCGCCGAGCCCCCGGGCAAGGGCCGCCATCCGGGTATGTTCTACATGCCGGTGCTCACGTTCTTCCAGGTCACTGCCGACCTCGGTAACGCGGTAGGCGGGTCGCAGGGCTACGGCCACCTCTACGATCACCAGATCCTCGACGGGTGGGCGGCCGCGACGGGCCGCGAAGAGTGGGACGACGACGAGTTCCAGCGGTTCGCAGAACTGCACGCCGTCGCCATGCTGAACCAGGAACGCGGCTGACGCCTTCCCCGTCCCGGGTCCGTGTTCTAGCGTTGCCTCGGAGAGAACCGGCCGAGGAGACCCGCGAATGAGCACCCACACCGCAGACACGCACGACATCATCCGCGTCCTCGGCGCGCGGGAGAACAACCTCCGCTCGGTCGACGTGGAGCTGCCGAAGCGGCGGTTGACCGTCTTCACCGGCGTCTCCGGGTCGGGCAAGAGTTCACTGGTCTTCGCGACGATCGCCGCCGAGTCGCAGCGGATGATCAACGAGACCTACAGCGCGTTCGTCCAGGGGTTCATGCCGACGCTGGCCCGGCCGGACGTCGACGTGCTGGAGGGGCTGACCACCGCGATCGTCGTGGTCCAGGAGCGTATGGGCTCCGACCCGCGGTCGACGGTGGGGACCGCGACCGACACCGGGGCCATGCTGCGGATCCTGTTCAGCCGGCTCGCCCGGCCCGCCATCGGCGGGCCCAAGGCGTACTCGTTCAACGTGGCGTCGGCCTCCGGGGTGGGCACACTGAAGAAGGCCGACGGGACCCGACAGAAGGCCGAGTTCACCATCACCGGCGGCATGTGCGTGCGGTGCGAGGGCCGCGGGTCGGTCTCCGACTTCGACATCGACGCGCTCGTGGACCGCTCGAAGTCACTCAACGAGGGAGCCATCACGGTCCCCGGGTACTCGATGGACGGGTGGTACGGCCGCATCTACTCCGGGTCCGGGTTCTTCGACATGGACAAGCCGGTGGGGGAGTTCTCCGGGCGCGAGATGGACGACCTCCTGCGCAAGGAGCCGGTGAAGATCAAGGCCGACGGCATCAACATCACGTTCGAGGGACTGATCCCCCGGATCCAGAAGTCGATGTTGTCCAAGGACGTCGAGGCCATGCAGCCGCACATCCGGGCGTTCGTCGAGCGGGCCGTGGTCTTCACGACGTGTCCGGAGTGCGATGGCACGCGACTCAACGAGGGCGCGCGGTCCTCGCGGATCGGCGAGCACAACATCGCCGACGTCTCGGCCATGCAGATCACCGACCTCGCCGAGTGGCTGCGCGGGCTCGACGAGCCGTCCGTGGCCCCGCTGCTGGGGTCGTTGCAGCACACGCTCGACTCGTTCGTGGAGATCGGGCTGGGGTACCTCTCGCTCGACCGGCCGGCGGGCACGCTGTCGGGCGGCGAATCCCAGCGGGTCAAGATGATCCGCCACCTCGGGTCCGCGCTGACGGACGTGACCTACGTGTTCGACGAGCCGTCCATCGGCCTGCACCCGCACGACATCGACCGGATGAACGGACTGCTGCTGCGCCTGCGGGACAAGGGCAACACCGTCCTCGTCGTGGAGCACAAGCCCGAGACCATCGCGATCGCCGACCACGTCGTGGACCTCGGCCCCGGGGCCGGGTCCGAGGGCGGCGAGATCTGCTTCGAGGGCACGGTGGACGGGCTGCGGGCCAGCGGCACCGTCACCGGCCGCCACCTGGACGACCGCGCCTCTCTCAAGGACTCGGTCCGCGCGCCGGCGGGGTGGATCGAGGTGCGCGGGGCGAGCGCGCACAACGTGCGTGACGTGGACGTGGACATCCCTCTCGGGGTGCCGTGCGTGGTGACGGGGGTCGCGGGCTCGGGCAAGAGCTCGCTCATCCACGGCTCGGTGTCCCTGCGGGAGGGGGTCGTCGCGATCGACCAGTCGGCGATCCGGGGATCGCGCCGCAGCAACCCCGCGACCTACACCGGCCTGCTCGAGCCCATCCGCAAGGCCTTCGCCAAGGCGAACGGCGTCAAGCCCGCACTGTTCAGCCCGAACTCGGAGGGCGCGTGCCCCACGTGCAAGGGCGCGGGGGTCGTCTACACCGACCTCGGCATGATGGCGGGCGTAGCCACAACGTGTGACGACTGCGAGGGCCGCCGGTTCCAGGCCGAGGTGCTCGAGTACCGGCTGGGGGAGCGCAACATCGGCGAGGTGCTGGCGATGTCCGTGGCCGAGGCGGAGGACTTCTTCTCGGCGGGCGAGGCCCGCATCCCGGCGGCCCACAAGATCCTGGTCCGCCTGCGGGACGTCGGGCTGGGCTACGTGCGGCTCGGCCAGCCGCTCACCACCTTGTCCGGGGGCGAGCGCCAGCGCCTCAAGCTGGCCGCCCAGATGGCCGAGAAGGCGGACGTCTACGTGCTGGACGAGCCGACGACCGGCCTGCACCTCGCGGACGTGCAGAACCTCCTGGGCATGCTCGACCGGCTCGTCGACGCGGGCAAGTCGGTCATCGTGATCGAGCACCATCAGGCGGTGATGGCCCACGCGGACTGGATCATCGATCTGGGCCCGGGCGCGGGCCACGACGGCGGGCGCGTCGTGTTCGAGGGCACCCCGGCCGACCTCATCGCCGACGCCTCCACCCTCACCGGGGAGTACCTGGCCCGCTACGTCGGCGGGTGACGACCGCCGCGGGCCCGGCGTCGCCCGCCGCGGCGGCCGCGGGTACAAAGTCCCCATGACCGACTCCCGCACTGTCCCTGATTCCTCGTCCGCCGCCGCGAGCACGTTCGTCCGCGTCTCCGGCCTCGTCGTGGACGAGGTGACCACCACGTCGCTGCGCGGTCACGCGGACCTGGGCGCCGACCATCTCACCGACTGGGGGACCGTGCACGGTGGCGTCTACGCGAGCATCGTGGAGTCCGCGGGCGGGGCGGGGGCCGGGTTCGCCGTCGCCGACCGGGGCCAGATCGCGGTGGGGGTCCACAACGGGACCGACTTCCTGCGCGCCTCCACCGGTGGGAGGGTCGAGGTGACCGCCGAGGCCCTGTTCCAGGGGCGCGGCCAGCAGCTGTGGGACGTGGTCATCACCCAGTCCGAGACCGGAAAGGTGCTGGCCCGCGGTCAGCTGCGGCTCCAGAACGTCGACCGCCCGGACAACACCGGGCGTGCCGCCGCCACGGGCCCCGCCGCGGGCTGAGGTAGGCCACCCGGGGAGCGGCGTGCCGTGGAAGCGACGTGCCGTGCGGAGCGGGGGACCGACTCACCCGAGTCCGGCACCCACCCGTCGGCACTGCTCGCGGATCCGCGCGTCGGCGGGATGATCCGGCTCGGTGGGCCGCCACCCGGAGGGCAGCTCCAGCTCGGCGAGGTCCGTCCACTCCTCGGCCGTGCCCGTGACGGCGTCCCGGTCGCGTGCGCCCAGCAGGAGGTACCCGGCGTAGGTGACCGCTTCCGCGGTCCGCGACTCGGGGGAGTCACCGTGTCCGTCCGCGATCAGCAACGAGTTGCTGCTGTTGAGGTCGCGGAGCGCGGACGCCAAGGTCGGTTCGTCCGGAGCCAGTTCGTCGCCGCGCGTGTACCGGGCGATCTCGCGGAGCGCACGCCGGGTGTCCGCGCGAACGGCCCGGTGATGCGCCCGGCAGCCCAGTCCCCAGAGGACGACCAGCGCGACGAGCACACCCACGACCGTGTCGAGCAGCCGCTCGCCGACCAGCGGCAGCGGCTGGTCCGGGACGTCGCCACCGGAGGCGATGAGTAGCGCGAGCGGGGTGATGAGCGTGACCGCCAGACCGTAGTTGCGGGTGACCAGCAGTTCGATCGAGAACTGCAGCACCACGATCAGTCCGATGAGCCACCAGCCCGACGGTTGCAGCGCGGCGACCAGTAGGAACACCCCGAGCCCCGCGACCGTGCCGGTCAGCCGGTGCAGCGCCCGGTAGGTCCGTGCCACGCGGGGCCCGCCCTGGTGCAGGACGAGCGCGGAGAAGGCGATCACCCAGTACAGGTGCGGCTGGTCGGACCCGGCCAGGAGGGTGAGCAGGACGATCGACACCGCGGTGGCGGTCCCCACCGACGCCGCCACCGACCACGGCTCCCCGGGCCACCGCAGCCCGTTCCGCAGTCGCCGTCGCAGCGACCCGATGTGTCTGCGCTCGTCGCGGACGATCTCCCGCTCGGCCCGCCCGGCCGCGGCGGCGGACGGCATCTCCACATCTGCGGATTCGGGGTCCCCTTCGAGCCACCGGCCGGCGTCGGGATTGCGGGGATCAACGCCCCAGGGTGGCCGGGTCGTCCCGTCGACGAGAGTCCGAGGGAAGAGGAATACAGCTGCTGCTTGAACCTGCAAAAGTTCCACATCGTTCCCGCTCGAGTGGAGGCATGGGCCAACGCACTCGTCGACCGAGGATGGGCTCGGCGGTCCACTGAGCACGACTCCCACTCAACCGACGAGTTCAGCGTCAGAAGAGTTGTGCTCCGCCCGGTGGCCACTGGGTCCGTCGCACTCACATTCTCAATCTACGATTCCCCCGACCCGGAGTCGACGTTGAACGTAGTGATCGCCGCCGGTGACCCACCCTTCGATCTCGCGGAAGTGCCTGGCTGCGGGTGCGATGCGTGCGATCACGGTTCCGCCCAGTTGCTCGAAGACCTAGATCAGTGGGTGCTATCAGTCGTCGACGGGTCACTTGTGGTCAACCCCGCAGATGACCTTGTCGTCCGGACCTCCTTCGGCGGCGGTGGTATGGTGACTCGCGGAGACGCAGATATACCTTCGATTGTGGCCGCGCCATGGGCGCAACAGTGGACTCCACGTCCCGTCTTCGCAGGACCGGCCCCCTCCTTCCCCGGCACAGGACGCTTCCCTCGCACTGTCATCGGCATCGCCATTCAGCGGGTACTAAATAGCCTCCTCCGCAAGCCCGACACCACGCAGTCAGAGACCTACTACTGGCCGGAGAAGCCGTGACGACAGACTTCCGACTTCACCGCAAACGGGGAAGAGATCAGCGCCGCCAAACGAAGCTGCAAAATTCCGCCAAACGAAGTTGAGAGTCACAGCTGGGTCCGGCTACTACCGCTGGGTCACTAGGGTACACATCAACGGGAATCGAGGCCTGAAGTCCCTGATGTCGAGGTCACCGTCGCCCCTGCAGTAGCTCGATAGTCTCAAGCTAATCGGCGCTCACGCACGGAGGCGTCATCTGCGAGAACTCCTGCGGTATTCGCGAATCCAGATTCCCGCCATCGAGACGGCTCCTCCTACCGCCAGAGCCATCCCTACCGCCGCGGCGACACCTCCCCACTTCGAAGGGTGGATCACTCCAAGCGCCCCCCTCTCGCCGTCCGCATAGCCCCTTGCCGAACATATCCATCCCGGAGGGAAATAGGACCACGCTGCCCTCCATTCAACCACTGAATCGGCCTTATCAATTATTGCCTGGTATTCGTCGCGCTGAGACTGGAGGGCCGGCGCGTCGGAATAAGTGCTACGGCATCCGTTATTGTCGCCAACGTCTGGGCCTCTTACCTGACTTCCACAAGTTGACGCTGTTCTAGCATTCGGG
>NZ_JAALDU010000155.1 GCF_014145015.1 Dietzia sp. E1
GGTGGACGGCGGCCACGACGCGCTGCGCGCCGCCCGGGCCCTGGCCCTGCTCTCGGACGCCGAGCACCTGCTGCGCGAGCGCTCCGCCATCTCCGCGCACTGACCGGGGGCGCCCTGGGGCGCGCGCCGGTACGGTCGCAGAATGACGGACATCTCCGCCGACCTCCTCGCCGAGATCCTGGACGAGGTCCGCGACGACACCTCCGGGGAGCTGGTGCCGCACCTCGGCGACTACGAGCACCCGAGTCCGGACGCCCTCGCGCTGGCGGTCTGCGACATGGACGGCCGGATCGTCTCGGCCGGCGACGACGAGCTCCTGTTCGACCTGCAGTCCGCGTCCAAGCCGTTCGTCTACGCGCTCGCGTTGGACCAGAAGGGCGTCGACGAGGTCGCCGCCCGGATCGGCGTGGAACCGTCGGGCGAGGCGTTCAACGAGATCTCGCTGGAGGCGGGCACGGGCCGCGCGCCCAACGCCCTGGTCAACGCCGGCGCGCTGGCGGCACATGCGCTGGTGGGGGACGAGGACGACGACGAGGAGTCCCGTTTCGAACAGATCAGGGGGTTGTTCACCCGCCTGGTGGGCCGGGAGGTCGAGGTGGACGAGGAGATCCTCGAGATCGAGTCCCGGAGCGCCAACCGGAACCAGGCGCTGGCGCATCTGCTGGCCGAGGCGGGCAGTCTGGCGCAGGACCCGCACGAGGTGGTCGCGGGGTACAGCCGGCAGTGCGCGATCCAGGTCGACACGCGCGAGCTGGCCCACATGGCCGCGGTGCTCGCGAACCGGGGACAGGCACTGGACGGCGACGAGCAGATCCTGGGCCACCGGGCGGTGCGCTACGCCAACAGCGTGATGTTCACCTGCGGCATGTACGACGCGGCCGGCGACTGGGTCTACCAGGTGGGCCTTCCCGCCAAGAGCGGGGTGTCGGGCTGCCTGTTCGCCGTGGTCCCCGGGCGGCTCGGGGTGGCGGCGTACTCGCCCCGGCTGGACGAGCACGGCAACAGCGTGCGGGCGGCCGCCGCGATCGAGGAGCTCTCGGACCGACTGCACCTGCACGTGTTGGACGAGGTGGGTGGCTACGGGTTCGATCCCGCCGCGTAGGGACGACTATCCTCGTCAGTCGTGACCGACTCGACTCCCGCCGCGCCCGGGGCCGCCACCGGTGAGCCCGCCGACGACACCCCTGAGCAGCTGCGTATCCGCCGCGACAAGCGGCAGCGCCTCCTCGACTCCGGGGAGCAGGCGTATCCCGTCGAGGTCCCCCGCACCCACGGGCTCGCCGAGATCGCCTCGGACCCGCGCTTCGCCGCGTTGGAGCCGGGGGAGGAGACCGACGTCGAGGTGTCGGTGGCCGGCCGGGTGCTGTTCGTCCGCAACACCGGCAAGCTGTGCTTCGTCCGTCTCCAGGACGGGATCGACCCGTCGGCGGACCTGTCCACCCCGGTGCCGGAGGGCGAGTCCGGGCCGCTGACGCCGCAGCTGCAGGCCATGCTGTCGCTGGCCAACGTGGGCCAGGAACGACTCGACGCGTGGAAGCAGGATGTCGACCTCGGCGACCACGTCTCGGTCACGGGCCGCGTGGTGCGCTCCAAGCGCGGCGAGCTGTCGGTGATGGCCGACTCCTGGGTGCTGGCGGCCAAGGCCCTGCGCCCGCTGCCAGTCGCGCACAAGGAGCTGAGCGAGGACACGCGCGTCCGCCAGCGCTACACCGACCTCATCATGCGCGACACCGCGCGCCGCAACGCGCTGACGCGCATCAAGGTCGTGCGCGCGCTGCGTGACGCGCTGGAGAAGCGCGGCTTCCTCGAGGTGGAGACGCCGATGCTGCAGACGCTGCACGGCGGCGCCGCGGCCCGGCCGTTCGTCACCCACTCCAACGCGCTGGACCTGGACCTGTATCTGCGCATCGCGCCCGAGCTGTACCTCAAGCGCTGCGTGGTGGGCGGGATCGAGCGCGTCTTCGAGATCAACCGCAACTTCCGCAACGAGGGCGTGGACTCCTCCCACAGCCCGGAGTTCGCGATGCTGGAGACGTACCAGGCCTACGGCGACTACGACACCTCGGCCACGATGATCCGCGAGGTCATCCAGGAGGTCGCCACCGCGGTGTTCGGCTCGACCACGGTCACGCTCGCCGACGGCACCGAGTACGACCTGGGCGGTCAGTGGCGCGAGATGCGCATGTACCCGTCCCTCAACGAGGCGCTGCGGGCGAAGCACCCGGACCTGGTCGGTGACGACGACGAGGACCTCGTCACCGTCGAGTCGACCGTCGACGAGCTCACGGAACTGGCCGGGAAGGTCGGGCTGGAGGTCCCCAGCGGCAAGGGGTGGCTGCACGGCAAGCTCGTCGAGGAACTGTGGGAGCACCTGTGTGCCGACCAGCTCGAGGGGCCCGTGTTCGTCCGTGACTTCCCCGTCGAGACCTCCCCGCTGACGCGCGACCACCGCACCGACCGCGGGGTCACGGAGAAGTGGGACCTCTACGTCCGCGGGTTCGAGTTGGCCACCGGCTACTCCGAGCTGGTGGATCCGGTGATCCAGCGACAGCGCTTCGAGGACCAGGCCCGCCTGGCCGCGGCCGGCGACGACGAGGCGATGGTGCTCGACGAGGACTTCCTCGCCGCGATGGAGCAGGGCATGCCGCCGACGACCGGGCTCGGCATGGGGATCGACCGGCTGCTCATGGCCCTGACCGGGCTGGGCATCCGCGAGACGATCCTCTTCCCGATGGTCAAGCCGCTCCCGCGCGACTAGGCGCGGCCCCGGGCCCAGGCCGCCCCGACCATCTCGCGCAGGACCTGCTCGTCGACGCGGTCGAGCCTGGTGACATAGAGGCAGCCCTTGCCGGTCCTGTGCGGACCGAGCCGGGCGAGGAGGTCGTCCTCGTCGGGCAGGCTGAGGAGTCCGTAGAGCGTCAGGCTCGAGGCCCGGGGGCTGAAGCCCACGACGAACGTGTCGCCCTCCCGGCCGCTGTCGTAGACGTAGTGGTGGTGACCGTAGCCGACGATCGACCCGGCCCACGTCACGGCCTCCGCCCCGGTGGCGTCGTCGAACAACTCGAGCAGCCGCAGGCCGTCCTCGGCCCGGCGGGCGGTGGGCAGATCCGCGATCCAGTCGCGGGGGGAGGCCGCGCCGGGCAGGAACGCGGAGTTGTCGTTGCGGCCGGTGGGCGCGGGCCGGGCCACGGGGTCCGCGAACGCGTGCCCCGCGGCGGCCATCGCGTCCCGCAGGACGCCGAGCTGGGACGGCCCCACGCCGTGCAGGGCCAGGATCTCCTTCTCGGGTAGGCCGTCGAGCTGGCGCAGATCGGTGATCCCGGCGGCGGCGAGCGCCCGGGTGGCGGGGGCCGAGAGGCGCGGGAGGGGTGACGGGGAGCCGGTCATGTCGGTTCAGAACGCGACGACCTCGTCGCCGACCTGTAGGTGGTCGAAGAAGTGCGCGGCGGCGTGTCGGCCCAGGTGCACACACCCGTGCGAGGGCTCGTCCAGGCGCCCCTGATGGAAGGCCATCCCACCCACGGTGAAGTAGGTCGAGTACGGCATGGGCGAGTCGAAGAGCCGACTGTGGTCGTGACGCACGTGCCGCAGCACGTGGTGCGTGCCGCGGGTGGTCTCGTACCCCGGCTTCCCGGTCGTGACGGGGACCGGCCCGTACGTGACGCGGCCCGCGTCGACCATCCACGCCCGCTTGCCGTCCACGTCGACGCACGCCCGGGCGCTGGGCGGGCACTGCGGGGGCGCGGGGGCGTCGGTCGCCGCCGGTGGCCCGG
>NZ_JAALDU010000156.1 GCF_014145015.1 Dietzia sp. E1
GCGACGAACGCCGCGAGGACGGCGAACCAGTCCGAGGACAGCACCGACTCGGGCAGGAGAAGCCCCGCGACGATCATCTCGCCGCCCACTCGGCGGCGATCGGCGCCCGGCCCGACCGCAGCGAGTTCCCCGCGCAGGCGGGTGTCCCGGTGCTGATCGTCGGGGCGTCGGATGACCAAGTGGTGCCCACCGAGGAGCAGCGACGCTGGGCAGCGGCGAACGGGGCCGAAGCGGGCGGCAGTCGGAATGCCCGGGCGTCTTACACCGAGATCCCGGAGACCGGGCACATGCTGCCGGTGGAGGCCCCGGACGCGCTGGCCCGGGCGATCGTCGATTGGCTTCCCACGATCCAGGGCTGACCCCGCCGGTTCGGCGAACCCGAGCACGCGCGGGCCGGGCTGTGGTGGCGGCGCTCGTCGTCGTCGCCCCTTCCCACCCTTCCGCCAGCGGACGCCGGGCCGGCCGCACCACCGGGCCGGCACCGGCGCCTGCGGGGAGGAAACAGGCGCGCCGCACGCTGCTTCCGGCCTCGGGGCGCGACAGACGACTGGCCAGTCACACCCTCCCGCGGCATCACCAGCTCCTTAAGGCCGCATCTACACCGAGTAGTAGCCCCCCTCGCTCGGCTCCATCAGCCCTCCGGCGGTGCTTCGGACGGGAGATCAGGCGGGGCGAGGGGCGCCTCATCCGCATCTACACCAAGACGGGCACCCGACTGCGAGGCTGCGACCGGTTCAGCGGCGCGCGAGCACTATGCGCTGCAGGTCGTGTCCCACGATCACCTCACCGCTGTAACCCTGCTGCGCCCAGGCCTTCCACTGCCGGGCGTCGATCGACCCGCTGTAGTCGCCCAGGTGGGTGAGCACGAGCCGCGCCGCTCCTGCACGTTCGGCGACCCCACCCACCTCCTGCACCTCGACGTGCGACTCGAGATTGTGCTCCACGAAGGCCGGCGGTAGGTCGGCCCCGCGCACGTTGATCGCCTCGTGGACCACGGTGTCGCTGCCGCGGGCGAGACGGTCGAAGTTCTCACTGAGCCGGGTGTCGCCGGAGAACGTCACCGAACCGTGCGCGGTGTCGAAGCGGAACGCGAACGACGGGAACACCGGACCGTGCGGCACCAGCGTCGCGGTGACGGTGACGTTCTCGTCTTCCATCACCAGGAACGGATCCATCTGCGGGGCGGTGTCGAGATAGCTGGCACCCACGTCCGGCAGGGGGATGTCGTGGACATCGAACAGTGTCCGCGGATCCGGGGGCCCGCCGGCCGGACCGTTGTCGCGGATGAAGATGTTGGAGGTGTAGGCGTAGGCCTCGTGGAGACGCTCGGTCATCTCGACCGTGCCGGGAGTGGGGCTGTGAGGTGCGACGACGGGGAGGTTCGGATCCGGGACGTTGGGCGGCCGCAGCCCTCCCGCGGACCCGGGCCCCCACACACCGACCGGACCCGAGAGCGTGTCCCCAGCGGCGTTGGCGATAACGCCGCCGATGAGGGCGAAGTTGTAATAGTCGGCGATGTGGTCCGAATGCAGGTGCGTGATGAAGATGTCGCGGATGGCCGACAGTTCCAGGCCCGTGAGTCCGTACTGCGTGACCGACGAGCGCCCGCAGTCGATGATGTACGCCGCGCCATTGACCACCAACGCCGAGGCGATCCCCACCCGGGCCTTCTCGACCATCGGACCGGCGAGAGTGCCCAGCAAGATCAGCTCGAGCGGTTCGCGTTCCGCGGCAGGGATGCCACCCGGAGGCGTGACGCCAGAGGAGCCGAGTGAGCCCGCCCCCAGCGAGCCGGTGACAGACTGCGCAGCGGCGGGACCCGCGGTGAGGCCGGTGATCCCGGTCGCGGCCGCGGCGCCGCCCAGAGCGGAGAGCAGCGAGCGGCGGGAAAGACCGGGCTGTACCCGGAGTGGGTCCTGGGAGGGGGTCGGGGAGGGGCGAGAGTCCGGGGCCATGGGGGAGTCCTTCATCCGGGGATATCGGAGAGTGGGCCGCTCGCGAGCGCCAGGGGGCCTGCTGTGCGGGCGCGACCGGTCCTGTCTCAGAACGTAACCCAGCCATGCCGGATATAAGAGCGACTTCACGTAAATCGCCGCGGCCACTCCAGGGTCGGGGCGGCACCGACGACGTCGAACACCGCGTGCACACCCCGGCCGCCCGCCGCGACGTCGAAACACCGGCAGCCGGTTCTGCCGACCCGGCTGCCGCGGGCTCATGGTGAAGGGCGGTGCTCGTCGTCGTCGTTCTCGTTGTTCTTGCTTGTGGCTTCGCCGCAAAACGGGCCGACCCCCGGGGAGAGGGCCGGCCCGTGTGCTTCGTGTGGGTTATCAGGTGGTCGCGTCGTGGGCAGCGCCCTTCTCGGAGACGTCGCCGGCGGTGGGCAGCTGGCCGGCGGCGTTCTCCAGGTGGGCGCGGACGAACCACTGGAACTTCTCCAACTCGGCGGTCTGGCCGATGAGCAGGTCCTCGGTGAGGGGGTCCACCTCGCCGGCCACGGCAATGGCCTTGCGGTGGTCACCGATCATCCCATCGTGCACCTTGTCCAGGGCGCCCAGGTGGGCCTGGGCGGTGCCGCGGCCCAGCGAGTAGTCGTCCCGCAAGTGGCTTGACCCACCCTGTGCGCGGACACGGGAGTGTCGAACGTCGTCGTCGACCTCCCTGGGGGCGAGCGTCGCACCAGCTGGGTTCAGGTGCGTTCCGGGCGTACGGCCCGCGCCGGGCCAGAAGGTGATTCGCGAAACGGCCCGCCGAGCTGGGTGCTCGACGGGCCGCCTCCTACCGTGGTCGGATCAGGAACCGAACATGTCGGTCAGGCTCCCGAGGCTGCCGAAGGACGGGGTGTCCGGGTCCTCCGGGTCGACCGGATCAACCGGATCAACCGGAACGTCACCATCGAGTGCGTCGATGACTGATTCGCGCACCTGCGGGTCGAGCTCCGGGCCGTTGCCGGATTCGAGGTACTCGAGCAGTTCAGCCTGTTGTTCATCGGTGAGCGTGAGGTACTCCACCTCGAACTCGCTGACGCCACCGAGTTCGCCCGAGGTGCTGACGAAACCTGTCTCGGGTCCCGCGGTCGCGCTCATCGGGGCGTCGATCACGACGCGAGTGCGGCCCGGCTCACCGTCGACCATCGCGGGCACGGACACCGGAAGCGTGGTGGTGAAACCCAGTCCGGGCATCTCGACCGTGACCTCGGTCGTGGCGTCCTCGGAGCTCGGGTTGAACACGTCGACGTGCAGCTTCTGACCGGGAACTCCCGTCAGGAGCGTTCCCGGCCCCACCACGGAGGCCGAGGTCGACCCGGGCGCAGCGAGGATGTCGAGTTCAGCGGCGGTCTCGAGGTCGAGTTCCTGGGACATCGGGGCGAGCTCGAACGGCTCGCCGACCCCCTGGCCCCCGATTCCGTAGCCATCCCAACGGACGTGCGCCCAGTCGTCCCACCCGTGGAGCTCAGTCAGCGAGCCTCCGGTGATCGAGTCCTGACTGTTAATATCGGCTTGAACGCGGCCATCTTCGATCGATCCGTTGCAGTTCCAGTCGATCGGATCGATCTCCACCCACCCCGTCGACGACTCGGGGCAGTAGCGATAGGTTTCGGTCATCTGTGAAGTGCCGGTCACACCGTCCCGCTCGGATAGTGATTGCTCGTCGAGCATCGTCGCCACTTCACGGGAGAAGTCGAGTTTCCGGGGACCTCGGAGTCCGCCGAGCTGGAATGAGTAGTTCATTGCGCTCGCGTAGTTCGGTTTGTACTCGACGTGATCGCCTCCGCCGTGCCGCAAGCCCAACACATGCCCCAGTTCGTGCATGAAGGTTCCCGCCTCGGCCTGCCGGGTCTTGATCAAGTCAGATCCCCTCGACACCACAAACTTCGTGCCTGTGTACGAGGACGAGTCGAAGCTGGTCAGGGCGATCCCGGTGGTGTTGGAGTTCCCGCCGTCGTTCAGCCTGTCGGCGAACAGTGCATGGCGGAACACCTTCGACCTCGCGTCGCTCAGCTGGGCGCGGTCATCGAAGTCCTGGCGAATTGAGGCGGGCGTCGCGTCCACCCCGAGTAGAGACGTGTGATCTACCTTCCTGGCTCGCGACAAGGCGCCCCATTTCGCCTCAGTCGTTCCATTGAGGTACGAATCCGGACCGGAGTCGATATGAAGAGCGATCCCGGGCTTGATCGGAGGAGCGCCCGCTGGCTGGGGGACCGGAGGGGTGGGGGCCTCGTCGAATGCCCTCATAACCCTGCGCATCGCGTCCGTATCGGGCTTGAAAGAGACCGCCGGCTTGGCCCAGAATCCGAACCACCCACCGGGAACAGCGGGTCTCACCATCCAGTCAGCCTGGACAAACAGGTCTTTGCGGTAGGGATCCGCGCCCATGGCGGGCAGATCCAGACCATCGATGCCGTTGATCTCCCACTCATCGGGGAGCCCGTCACCGTCGGAGTCCTTGACCGGAGTCGCACCGGAGGTGCAAGAGTCGTTGAAGAGGTAGCGGAAGTTGTCCACGAGTGCGGCCGAGTCAAAGACGTTGTCGCCGATGTCCTGGATGCTCAAGATCAAACGCATCTGGCCCTGGCCATCGACCTCCACCGGAGCGGACGCGGTGAGTTGCTCCGTGAGGCCATTCATCGTGGTGGCTCCATACGATTCGTCCGCGGGCGCGATCCCGTAGACCGTATTGATCGACAGGAGGCGTCCTTCCGAGTCGAATGCCTGGTTGTTGGGCGCGGTGATCGAGAAGTCGGACGGGTTGTAGCGAATGTCGCTCTCCGCGGTCTCGATGGTGAATACGTCGTTGAACTGAGACCCCACATACTCGGGATACTCCTCGCTGGAGAAGAGCACATCGAGGGCCACGCACTTCGCGCCGCTGGGCGGCGTGAAGTCGAGCGTGACCTGGGTGAGGTCGTTGCCCGACGCACCCCGCGGCCCGTTGACCAACTCCGTGCTGGAGAACTCCTCCGGTAACGCACCGGGCCGGAACGCGTCCGCCGCCCGGCCAGTGGACAGCACCAGCGCCGAACCGTTCTTCGTCGGCATCGGGCCGTAACCGGAAGTGGTGATCGCGAGTCCGTTCGGGTCGGCGTTGATGGAGATGTCCACTCCAGCAGGCGCATCGATCGCCGATCGCACGCCTGCTTGGTCCAGAGCCGTGAGTGTCGACATCTTCTGGGAGTTGCCGCTGGGTGCCGACGCTCTTCTCTCGGGCAAGTCCGCGGTGACCTGAGCTTGAGCAGTAATCGCGAGTCCGGTTGTCGCAAGCGCCGTGGACACTGCCACGGCGATGATCGGTTTCTTGAGCCTCACCGGTGGTTCCTCTCTGGGAGATGTCCGGTCAGCCTAGGAACCGACTAAGTGATGTCGCGTCGCCCGAACGCATGAACTCTGAGCGTCTGAACTGCGATGTCGGGTCGATCGCATGCAGTCGCGTCGCGGCCGGAACGTTGGTCTCGGCTTGCGAGGCGGGCGATGTGCAAGGTCCCGGGGCCGCCGACGCGCGGAGCGCCGGCTCGACCTCGTCGTCGTTCTATCTACCCACGCCTGGCCAGGCGGCCACACCCCGACGACTCCCGCCGTGCCGGCCCTGCCCGCGCATCCGGACCTCAGCGGGGGAGCTGCCCGTCGTCGATCTTGATCACGGTGCCGGTGACCGCCTCCGACGCGTCTGACAGGAGGTAGGGCAGGGTCGAATCGAGCTGTTCCGGTAGGCCGAGACGCTTGCGGGGCAAGCCGGGCGCGATGTCGCCGACCCGCTCGAGCATGCCGTCCGTCATCTCGGACTCGAAGACGCCCGGCGCGCTCGCGTTGACGGTGATGAACCACCAGGGCGGCGGCGACCCCACCATCCACCGCTTCACCTGGACCGGCGGTGCGTGGCGCTACGACGGATGCGTCGGCGTCGGCTACTACGAACAAGTGCGGTAGTCCCCACTCCCGCAGCCTGTCCTGGGGTTTCGGCTCAGCGGCGGGGCGGGCGCTGTTCAAGAAATTGCGCTGTTCCGTTGGCTGCGGAATCGTCCTATTGCCTGAACGCGCTCGCCGGAGACCGTAGCCGGCCGCATCCCGCCGAGTGGTCACAAAGACCGGTTTCGGGCGCGCGCGTCCTGGGAAAACGTGACTAGGTGTGACCGCGCGATGGTGGGAGGGCGCTGCTGCGCGCGGCTATGAGGGTGAACGCCCGTAGAGCCACCAGAGGATCGCGTCGATGGTCCACTCACTGATGGGCTCTTCTCCGGTGGAGCCGTCGCCCCACCGCGGGAGATCCGCGGAACTCCTCGTTCGATCAGGCCCTCGTCATCCGTCCCTGGAGTCAGAGCCTCCCTCCGGCTCGGGGCGATCGGGGCCCCGGCGTCGCGACACGGCGACGTGCTCAAACCGCTCGCGTAGGCCGACGATGAAGTTGTCGAGTGCGAACTCGAAGCTCTCGCGGTCGATCTGCGCCGCACGGTCGGCGAGCTTGTGCGCTGATTCCAGGTGCGGGTAGCGGTCCGCGTACACCTGTGGGTCGGCGGCGAAGCCCAATGCGAACGAGCCCATCGCCGCTCCGAACACCAGGTACTTGCCCGCAGCGCCGATCATGGTCGCTTCCCGGGGCGGCCAGCCGTTCTCGAGCAACCCACCGTGCACCTCCTCCGCCCGCTGCAGAGAGTCCGCCCGGCGCCCCGGTGACGGAGAGATCACCGACACCAGCCGTGGGTGAGCGGCGAGCGCCGCGCGCAACGAGCGCGTCCACGACCGGAGGCCGGCCTCCCATCCCAGGTCGAACCCGGAGGTGTCGACGTCGGCGAGCACCTCGGCCGCGACCGCGTCGAGCAACTCGTCCTTGGTCGCGTAGTGGAAGTACAACGAGGCCGGTGTGACGTCGAGCGCGGCAGCCAGCCGGCGCATGCTCATGCCCTCGAGGCCCACGGCGTCGACGAGGGCGAGCGCGGCGGCGCGGATGCGTGACTGGTCGAGTTTCGCCACGTGCGGTCGGCCCATCACCCTCTCCTCCACATTTTTCCAGTGACCCAGCGCACAGTACTGTACCGTCGGCCTTAATCGAACGCCGTTTGGTTTACGCGACCGCCCTCCGCACCGCGCGGGCACGAAGAGAGGAATCAATGATCCGCAGCGTTTTTGACGACGACCACGAGTCGTTCCGCCAGACCCTCCGGGCCTTCATCGAGGCCGAGGTCGTCCCGAACTTCCAGGAGTGGTTCGACGCCGGCATCGTGCCGCGCGAGTTCTACTACAAGCTCGCCGACCTGGGTCTGTTCGGCATCAGCGTGCCCGAGGAGTACGGCGGCGCCGGGCTCGAGTCGCACAAGTTCGAGGCCATCCAGTACGAGGAGACCATGCGTGCCGGCGTCTCGTTCGGTGGTTCCGGTGTGCACGTGCTGCTGGCGCTGCCCTACATTAAGGCCCTGGCCACGGAGGAGCAGAAGCAGCGGTATCTGCCGAAGTTCGTCTCGGGCGAGGAGATGTGGGCCCTGGCCATGACCGAGCCGGGTACCGGCTCGGACCTGGCGGGCATGAAGAGCACCGCCAAGCTGTCCGAGGACGGCACCCACTACGTGCTCAACGGCGCCAAGACCTTCATCACCGGCGGCGTCCACGCCGACCGCGTCATCGTGGCGTGCCGCACCGCACCGCCGCGAGAGGACGATCGCCGGTTCGGCATCTCGCTGCTCGCCGTGAACACCCACTCGGAGGGCTATGCCGTCGGCCGCAAGCTCGACAAGGTGGGCCTGCGTACCTCGGACACCGCCGAGCTGTCGTTCACCGACGTGAAGGTGCCCGTCGAGGACCTGCTCGGAGAGGAGAACCGCGGCTTCTACTACCTCGGCCAGAACCTGCCCTCCGAGCGCTGGGGCATCGCCTACGGCGCCTACGCCCAGGCCGCTGCCGCCGTGCGCTTCGCCAAGGAGTACACGCAACAGCGCGAGGTGTTCGGCAAGTCGGTCGCCTCGTTCCAGAACACCAAGTTCGAACTCGCCGCGTGCCAGGCGAAGGTCGACGCCGCCCAGGCCGTCGCCGACCGGGCCCTGGAAGCGCTGGACGCCGGCGAGCTCACAGCCGCCGAGGCCGCCTCGGCCAAGCTGTTCTGCACCGAGGTGGCGGCCGAGGTCGTCGACCGCTGCCTGCAACTGCACGGCGGCTACGGCTTCATGAACGAGTACCCCATCGCACGCCTGTACTCCGACAACCGCGTCAACCGCATCTACGGCGGCACCAACGAGGTCATGAAGACCATCATCGCCAAGGACATGGGGCTGTGATGACGGCGCTCTCCCTTGCCTCCGTCCTCGCCGAACCCGCCCGTCGCCGACCCGACCATGTCGCGCTCATCGAGGGGACTACCCGCCTCACGTACGCGGAGCTGTGGCGTGGCGCCCGAGGCGTCGCGGCGGCCCTCGCGGACCGGGGCGTCCGTCCCGGTGACCGCGTGGCCCTGCTCGCCCCGAACGTGATCGGCTTCGTGCGGGCCTACTTCGGAATCCTGGCCGCCGGCGCGGTCGTGGTACCGGTGCCGACGCTCCTCACGGAACGCGAAGCCGCCCACCTGGTGCGCGACTCCGGTGCCGACGTGGTCGTCTACCATGCAGCACTCGCCGCCACCGCGGCCGGCGTCGCGCGGGAGACCGGTGCCGCGGCGTACGACGTCGACGAGCTCGACGGGGCAGGCGAGCCGCTGCAGACCTTCGTCACGCGGCAGGCCGAGGACCTCGCCGTCATCTTCTACACCAGCGGCACCACGGGAGCGCCGAAGGGCGCCATGCTCACCCACCTCAACCTGGTGATGAACGCGACCACCAACGCCTTCGACGGCAACGGGCTGTCCCCGGATGACGTCGTCATGGGAGCTCTGCCGCTCTTCCACATCTTCGGGCAGAGCGCCGTGATGGGCGCGACGTTCCGCGTCGGCTGCACGCTGGTCCTCCAGCCGCGCTTCGACGCCGCCGCGGCGCTGGAGATCATGGTGCGCGAGCGGGTGACCCGTTTCCTCGGCGTCCCGACGATGTTCATCCAGCTGCTCCGGGCTGTCGATGCAGCCGCCGAGCTGCCGCGGCTGAAGTCGTGCACCTCGGGCGGCGCAGCGATGCCGGTGGCCGTTCTGGAGGAGGTCGAGAAGGTCTTCGACACCCCCGTCTACGAGGGCTACGGGCTCTCGGAGACGTCCCCGACCTGTGCGTTGAACCAGAAGATCTTCGGTACCCGGCCGGGCACGGTGGGCCACGCGATCTGGGGGGTCGAGGTCGAGATCACCGATCCGACCATCTTTGATCGCGTCGAGCCGCTGCCGCCCGGAGAGCTCGGAGAGATCGTCGTCCGCGGGCACAACGTCTTCGCCGGCTACCTCGACCGCCCCGACGCCACCGCCGAGGTCATGGTCGACGGCTGGTTCCGCACCGGCGACATCGGAACCAAGGACCACGAGGGGTTCGTCAGCGTGGTCGACCGGCGTAAGGACCTCATCATCCGTAGCGGCTTCAACGTGTACCCGCGCGAGGTCGAGGAGGTGCTCGCCCGTCATCCGAGTGTCGACCAGGTCGCCGTCATCGGTATCCCCGATCCCGAGCGGGGCGAGGAGGTCTGCGCCGCCATCGTCCCGAAGCCCGGCAGCGACGTCGACTCAGACCAGTTCGTCGCCTGGGCCAGGGAGCACCTGGCCCACCACAAGTACCCCCGGGTGATCCATCTACTCCCGGAACTCCCGATGGGGCCCTCCCAGAAGATCCTCAAGCGGGAGCTGCGGGCCCAGTTCGCCCACTGACCTCGCGGTGCGCTGCCGGTGAACCGGGATCGCCGGCAGCGCACCGGGCGTCAGGCCACACCCCTGCCGGAGGCCACCGCGAGGTCATGGGCGATAACAGCGAGCTCGAGCAACAGTCTGCCGCGCGGCTCCTGCAGGTCGCAGCCGGTCAACCCCACCAGCTGACGGCTGCGGTACATCACGGTGTTCCGGTGGCAGAACAGTTCCCCGGCCGCGGACGTCGCCGAGCCACCGTGGCGCAGCAGGGCCCGGAGGGTCTCCAGTAGCGTCGTGCGCTGGTGGTCCGGCAACGCCAGGACGGGGCCGAGCACCTGTTCCTCGATCATCGCCCCGACCTCGGGGCTCGTCTCGATCAGTAGCTCCGGCAGCCGGGCCGAGGCCCACACGAGACGCTGCTCGCCCGCCGGCAACGTGGCCGCGGCGCGCGCGGCGAGCCGGAACGCGGAGGCGGTCCCCGCCATGCCCTGGCGCGCCAGGGCCACCCCGACCCGGCCCGCGACCGCCGGGCTGAGCACATCGGTCAGCCACGCCTCGTCGACGCCCTGGAGGGTGACCACGCCGTAGAGGGCGCCGTCGCGCACGCCCCACCGGGAGGTCCCACCCATCCGCTCGACGCGGTCCTCGGGGTGGCGGAGGGGTTCGCTGCGCGTGTCCTCCAGGATCGCGACGACGCACGCGAGGGGGACGTTGGGACGGATGCCCAGTATCTCCTCGGCCTGGGTGGCGAACTCCGGACTCGAGGCCCGGCCTTCGAGCAGGCCGGCGAGGTAGTTCTCCTGCCGACGCAGGTCCCGCAACTCCTGTCTGGCGACCTCACGGCGGTAGGCCTCGCTCATCACTTCGCTCTGGATCCCGAGGTCCCGCCACAGCCGGCGGCCCGCGGCCAACAGCTCCTCGGTGGAGACGTCGGCCCGACCCTCCCGCACACGCGCGGTCATGGCCTCCCACAGCGCCAGGTTGCCGGTGGTGTACGCGGACAGCACCGCCTCCAGGGGGACGCCCTGGCGCGCCCGCTCGATGCCCGTCGCCCGCCACACGTCGGCAACCCTGACCTCGCGGCCCGCGTCGTCGACCTGGCCGCCCAGCCGCTCGAGTCCCCGCCTGACGTGCTCGCGGATGCTCCGCCTCAACACGGCCCGCAGTTCCGGGGTCGACCAGCCGGAGCCCGAGTCCTTGGCGACCATCGTGGCGGAGATCTCGTCCGCGATGCGGTCGGAATCTTCCAGCATCTCGGCCCACGCCGCCTTGAGTCGATCCTCGCGACCCGACGCGGCGAGAGCGCCCCTCGTCATCCCGTCCATTTTTCCAGAATGTCACGCGGCGCACAGGTAAGACGGCCATTCGGGCCGCTCACGCACCGGATGCTCAAACTTTCTTGTGCTCGGCGCCCATGGTGCCCGTGTGATCTGCGACACATACTGAGCGCGGCGTCCCTCCCGCCGTCGAGAACGAGCGCCCGGACGGGCCCGCGGACGAACCACGACCGACCAGGAGTGCCGATTGAACACCGCCAGGATCGTCGAACCGGACATCCCCCGGACCGCAACCCATGACCCGCTGTTCAGCATGAGCGACATCGACGTGCGCTTCGGCGGGATCCGCGCCCTCAGCGGCGTCTCCCTCGACGTGCGACCCCGGACAGTGCACGGCGTCATCGGCCCCAACGGCGCCGGCAAGACCACCCTGTTCAACGTCGCCTGCGGCTTCGTCCAGCCGCAGGAGGGATCGCTGTCCTGGAAAGGGGAGCGGCTCGACCGCCTCCGCCCCCATCAACTGGCAGGACTCGGCATCTCCCGCACACTGCAGGGCCTGGGCCTGTTCGAGAACATCACCGTGCTCGAGAACGTCATGGTCGGGCTCGACCGGCACGCCCGGTCCGGGTTCTTCGCGGGACTGCTCGGCGTCGGCCGCAGCAGCCGCGAGGAGATGGCCCTGCGCGAACGGGCCATGGGCATTCTCGAAGAACTGGGGATCGACACCCACGCCGACCGGCTCCCGCCGTCGCTGCCCTATGCCATCTGTAAGCGCGTCGCCCTGGCCCGCGCGGTCGCGGTCGAACCGGAGCTGCTGCTGCTCGACGAGCCGGCCTCCGGGTTGTCCAATGCGGAGATGGACGAGCTGGGCGACCTCATCCGCGCCCTCAGTGACCGGATGGCCGTGATGCTCGTCGAGCACCACATGGACCTCGTGATGGCCGTGTGCGACGAGATCGTCGTGCTCGACTTCGGCCGCCGGATCGCCTGCGGCACCCCGGCGGAGGTCCAGAACGACCCGGCCGTCGTCGCCGCCTACCTGGGCGAGACGGTCGGGGACGAGGAGACAGCCGGATCCTTCCCCGAGGACGGTGAGTGACCGGTGCTGACCATCGAGGACCTGACCGTCGACTACGGCCCCGCGACCGCCCTGCGGGATGTCGGCTTCACCGCCGAGAGCGGCCGGATCACGGCCGTGCTCGGCGCCAACGGCGCCGGCAAGACGACGCTCCTGCGCACCATCTCCGGGCTCGTGCGCGCCCGATCCGGACGGATCACCCTGGACGGGGAGGACATCACGAGGCTCCCGGTCGAGGCCATGCCCCCGCGTGGGCTCTCGCAGGTCCCCGAGGGCCGCGGCGTCATCACCGAACTGACCGTCGAGGAGAACCTCCGGCTCGGCGGGATGGGACGCGCAGACCGGTCGAAGCCCGCGGACATCGAGCGCATCTACCGGATGTTCCCCGTGCTGAGCGAGCGCAGAGACGCCCAGGCGCTCGTCCTCTCCGGAGGCGAGCGTCAGATGCTCGTCATCGGACGCGCCCTGATGGCCACGCCGAAGATGCTCCTGCTCGACGAACCATCGCTCGGGCTCGCGCCGCGCATCGTCGCCCAGATCTTCGCGACCCTGCGCCGACTGTCCGTCGAGGAGGGACTCACCGTCCTGCTGGTCGAGCAGAACGCCCGCTCCGCGCTGTCCATCGCCGACCACGGGGTGGTCCTCAACCTCGGCTCCGTCGTGGTCCGGGACGACGCCTCCGCCCTCGCCGCCGACAGCACGCTCCGCCACGCCTACCTCGGTTTCTGACCGAGCGTGCCGGAAGCGACCATGAAAGACAGGAGTCTCACGTGCATCAGTTCGTGAACATCGTGCTGAACGGGTTGTCTCTCGGGATGATCTACGCGGCCTTCGCGCTCGCGCTGGTCCTCATCTACCGCGCGACCCGGATCATCAACTTCGCCCAGGCCCCCATGGCCATGGTCTCCACCTTCATCGCCCTGACCGTGATCGAGGCGGGGGGCTCCTACTGGCTGGCCCTGGCGGTGGCCCTGGTCTCCGGCTTCGTGTTGGGGGCCGTCGTGGAGCGCGTGATCGTGCGCCCGGTGGAAGGCAAGTCCCCCATCAACGCGGTCATCCTCACCCTCGGCCTCTTCACCGCACTGCATGCTCTCGCGGCCATCATCTTCGGGTCGGACTTCCGCTCCTTCCCCGCGCCCTTCGGGATGCGGGGCTTCCAGATAGGAGAGCAGACCTATGCGCTGACGGGCTTCGGGGTCTTCACCATCCTCTCCGTGCTCACCGTCATGGTCGTGCTCCTGCTGCTCTTCCAGCGCACCGATCTCGGCCTGAAGATGCGCGCCTCCGCGTTCAACCAGGAGATCGCCCGGTTGCTGGGAGTGCGGGTCGGGCGGATGCTCACCCTCGGCTGGGCACTGGCCGGCACGGTCGGCGCGCTCTCGGGAGTCCTCATCGCGGGCGGCAACTTCATCCACCCCGCCTATATGGACGCCGTCGTCGTCTACGGCTTCGCCGCCGCCGTGATCGGCGGGCTCGACAGCGCCGTCGGCTCGGTGGTCGGTGGCCTCGCCCTGGGCATCGTGTTCAGCATCGTGGCCGGCTACGCGGGCAGCCAGCTGCTACCGCTCACCGCCTTCGCGGTCCTCATCGCCGTCCTGCTCCTCAGGCCGGACGGCATCTTCTCCCGCACGGCCACGAGGAGGGTCTGACACATGCTCAAAGCCCGTACCCCCGCCCTCACGCCCGTCCTGGGACGCGCCCGGCACCGGCTACGCACCTCCCCGCTGCTGCGGCATCTGCTGCTGGCCCTCGTCGGCCTGCTCTTGGTGGTCCTGGTGATCGAGTCCGTCAGCTCATTCCGGCACGTTCAGTTGGCCACCATGGCCTACACCGGGATCGCCGCCGGCGGGTTGAGCCTGCTCCTCGGACTGTCCGGGCAGCTCTCCCTCGGCCACGGCGCCTTCATGGCGATCGGGGCGTACACCACCGCTCTGCTGCTCCAGGACGCCGACCGGGCGTTGTCGCTGCCGGTGGTGCTGCTCATCGCCACCGCCGTCACGCTCGCCGTGGGCGCGGTGATCGGCGTGGCCGCTGCCCGGTTGCACGGCCCGTACGTCGCCGGCGTGACGCTGGCCCTGGCGGTCGCCGTGCCGGGCATCGCCCTCTACTTCTCCGAGACTCTCGGTGGCGACCAGGGCCTCAACGTCCGGGTCCCGGACGTACCGGCCTGGTTCGACAGCGTCATGTTCTTCATCACGGGCCAGGAGATCACCTCCTCCAAGTACGTCGCCTACGTCGGCTGGTTCGCGCTCATCGGGGTGTTCTTCCTGCTGGCCAACCTCGCCGCCAGCCGGACCGGTCGGCGGTGGCGGGCCGGCCGTGACGACGGCGTGGCGGCCGAGCTCGCCGGGATCAACGTCGGTCGGGATCGGGTGATCGCCTTTGTGGTCTCGACCGGCTGCGCGGGCCTGGCGGGCGGAGTCATGGCGCTGGTGGTCCGGCTGACGGCCCCCGCCGGGTTCGGCCTCACCCTCTCGCTGGCCCTCCTGGCCGGCGTGGTCATCGGGGGGTTGGGCACGCTCACCGGCGCGCTCGTCGGCGCCGCCATCCTGACGTTCCTGCCCCAGCTGACCACCAACGCCGGCCTCGGTCTCGGACTGTCCGCCCTGCAGGCGGCGGAACTGTCCACGTTCATCTACGGCCTGACCCTCATGATCGTGATCCTCCTGGCGCCGCGCGGGATCGTCGGGTCGATCCGTGCCCGCCTGCGGTCGGGGCGGGAACGCCGCGCAGCCGCCGGCGGATCCCGGACGTGACCCGGTGATCGCGTCACCGTCCGATCCGAACTCCACTGTCCGAACCCCCACACAAGGAGCACAGTTCCGATGACACGCAAATACCGACTCGTCACCGCCGTGACGAGCCTCGTCCTGACCGCGGGCATGGTCACCGCGTGCGGCGCCGGCGGCCGTTCCGCCGACGGCGCCGGCGACGGCGCGACCGCAGAGCCCGGGATCACCGAGGAGTCCGTCAAGATCGGCGGGCACTTCCCCCTCACCGGCGTGGCCGCGCCCGGCTACAGCGAGATCCCCGTCGGGGCGACCGCCTACTTCGACTACGTCAACGCCAACGGCGGCGTCCACGGTCGGCAGATCGACTACCTCTACCGGGACGACGCCTACAACCCGACCAACACGAGCTCGGTCGTCAACGAGCTCGTCCTCCAGGACGAGGTCTTCGCCATGGTCGGTGGCGTCGGGACCGCGACGCACGGCGCCGTCGTCGACTTCCTCAACGACGAGGGGGTGCCCGATCTCTTCGTCTCCTCCGGCTCCCTGCAGTGGGGCGACCAACCCGAGGACCGTCCCTGGACGTTCGGCTGGCAGCCCGACTACGAGGTCGAGGCGAAGATCGCGGCCCAGTGGATCAAGGAGAACCACCCGGACGCCCGCGTCGGCATGTTCGTCCAGGACGACGATATGGGGCGCGACGGTGAGGCCGGGGTCCGGCGACTCATCGACGACCAGATCGTCGCGGTCGAGCGCTACACCTCGGGAAACACCGACATCGTGCCGCAGATGACCAACCTCAAGGCCTCCGGGGCGGACTTCGTCATCGGGTTCACCGTGCCGGCCTACAGCGCCCTCAGCCAGCTCGCGGCCCAGCGCCTCAACTACGACCCCGACTGGTTCTACGCGTCCATCGGTGGCGACACCCAACTCGTGGGCCAGCTGCTGTCCGAGTTCTCCGAGGGCGCGGTCCGGGACGGCTCGACCATGCTCGACGGCGCCTACACCGCCGACTACCTCCCGACGACCGAAGAGCCGGACAACGAGTGGACCCGGTTGTGGCAGGACGTGTGGGCCGAGCATGGCGCCGGCGAGCTGACGAACTACCACATCTACGGGATGTCCTACGCCTACACCTTCGTCCAGGCGCTTGAGGCCGCCGGCCCGGATCCCACCCGCCAGGGCCTCGTCGACGTGCTCGAGCAGCGCGGCGGCGAGTTCGAGGGCCCGCAGCTCGCACCGTTCCGCTACTCCGAGGACTCCCACCTGGGCATCTCGGGCGTGGCGATCTCAGAGGTCCGCGGTAACGTCGCAGAACCCATCACACCCACCTACATCACGGACATCGGCGATGCCCCGATCGAGGAGCTGGACTCGCCCCAGCCTCCGCCGCCGGCGAACGGCATCCCCGACACCGCGGAGTGAGACCGAGGTCCGCTACACCCACGCACCTGACGGATCAGGTCCCGGTGCGTGGGTGAGCGGGGCCGGTCGGGGGGTGACCGCGGCGATGTCGTCGGTGTGCCCACGCGGCCGCGAGCGGCCGGTATTAGGGTGTGACCATGCTCGACGACGACAACGCCGAGTTTGCGGTTCCCGGGCTGGTGGACAGCGAGAAGCTCGGACACCAGCCGCAGACGGCTCGCGGTAAACGGACGAGGGACCGTCTCATCGCGGGTGCCCGTACCGTGTTCGAACGCGACGGGTTCGTGGAGTCCAGGCTCGTGGACATCGTCACCGAGGCCCGGTGCTCGATCGGCAGCTTCTACACGTGGTTCGACAGTAAAGAGGAGATCTTCGCCGCCGTCCTGCACGAAGCGCAGAACGACATGCTCCACCCGGGGACCGGGAGGATCGAGGAGACCGACGACCCGGTCGCGATCATCCTCGCCAGCAACAGGGCCTACTTCGAGGCGTATGAACGGAACGCCAAGCTCAACCAGTTGCTCCATCAGGTGGCCGCGGTGGACCCGCGCTTCCGCGCGGTGCGCAAAGCGCGCACCGACGCGTTCGTGTCGAGGAACGCGAGGGCGATCGCCGACCTGCAGAAGCGCGGACTGGCGGACATCAAGGTCGATGCCCGGCTCGCCGCCATCTCACTGTCCGCCATGGTGGGGCGGCTCGCGAGCGAAGCCTTCGTCTTCGGGATCGATCACGATATCGATGTGCTCGTCGAGACCGCGACGCGATTGTGGACCAACGCGCTGGGCCTCACCGCTCCCGAGCTCGCGACACGGTCGGACTGAGCGACGTGTTCTAGCGGGTGATGTTGACCCCGCCGTCGACGACCAGGGTGCTGCCGACGACGTAGTCGCCGGCGTCGGAGGCGAGATAGATCGCCGCGCCCGCCATGTCCTCGGGCCTGCCGATGCGACCGGAGGGGATTCTGGCACTCGCCTCGTCGGCGTTGTCCCGGGCGTTCTTGTTCATCTCCGACGCGAACGCGCCGGGCGAGATCGCGCTGACGATGATCCCCTCGGGCGCGAGTCTGACGGCCATGCGCTTGGTCAGATGGATGATCCCGGCCTTGCTCGCCTGGTAGGAGTACGTTTCCCAGGGGTTGACCGACATTCCGTCGATCGAGGCGATGTTGATGACCTTCGCGAGGTGGCCCCCTCGGCGGTGTGCCTTGAGAAGCAGGTCGTGTGCCTTCTGCGTGAGAAAGAAGGGCGCCTTGACGTTGACGTTCATGACCTTGTCCCACCCGGACTCGGGGAACTCGTCGAACGGCGCACCCCACGCCGCCCCGGCGTTGTTGACCAGGATGTCGAGATGGTCTTCGTGTGATCGGAACGCGGAGAGCAGTTCCTCCATTCCGTCGAGGGTGGAGACGTCGGCCGGGAGGGCGACGCAGGTCCCGAACTCCGACAGTTCGCGCGCGGCGGTCTCCGCGGCCTCGGCCTTCCGCGCTGAGATGTAGACCCGTGCGCCCTGTCCGAGCAATCCCTCGGCGATCATGCGACCGATCCCCCGGGAGCCGCCGGTCACCAGCGCGACGCGGCCTTCGAGCGAGAACAGGGCTTTCGGATCCATAACCGTCCTTGGAATCGGGGGTGGCGACCGGCTCGGAAGGCGCGGCGCCGCGCAACACAGGGGACGCTAGCCGAACCTGAAGTCCGATTCAACAATAATGTGAATCCGGGTTCGGGTTGTTTGTTAGCGTCCGTGGAGACAGTCGTCAGAGTCATTTCCCCGGAGCGCCAGGAGTTGCCATGCCCACGTACTCGAAGGAAGTCCGACTAGCGCAGCGCCCGGAGGGCTATCCGGATAGCAGCACCTGGGACGTTGCCGAGGTAGAGGTGCCCGAGCCCGGACCGGGCGAGTTCGTCGTTCGTGTCGAGCTCATCTCGCTCGATCCGGCGATGCGGGGCTGGCTCAACGATGTTCGTTCGTACGTGCCGCCGGTAGGAATCGGTGAGGTGATGCGCGCCCTCGCCGCCGGAACGGTGACCGCCTCGAAGCATGACGGCTACGCGGTGGGCGACGTCGTCAGTGGCACGTTCGGCGTGTGCGAGTACGCCGTGTCCGACGGGGCCGGGGTGTCGCGGCTCGATCTCGACCGCGCGCCCATGGAGACGTGGCTCGGTGCGCTCGGGATGCCCGGGATGACGGCGTACTTCGGGCTCACCGACGTCGGTGCCGTCGCACCCGGCGACACGGTGTTGGTGTCCGCCGCCGCCGGTGCGGTCGGAAGCATCGTGGCGCAGCTCGCCAAGGCCAGGGGGTGCCGGGTCATCGGCGTGGCCGGCGGACAGGAGAAGGCGGAATGGCTGCGTGGTCTCGGCCTCGATGCGGTCATCGACCGCCGCGAGGGAGATCTGCTCAAGCAGGTACGGACAGCGGCTCCCGATGGCGTGGACATCTATTTCGACAATGTGGGCGGAGAACTCCTCGATGCCGCGCTGGCGAACCTCGCCCGCGGTGCGCGCGTGGTCGTGTGCGGCGCGGTCTCCGCGTACAACGAGGAGTCCCTGCCCGAAGGTCCGCGGCGCTATATGTCGCTCCTGGTCTTCCGGGCGCGGATGGAGGGCTTCGTGGTCTTCGACTATCGGGACCGCTAAGGGGAAGCCGTCGACGCGATCGCCGGTCTCATCGACGAGGGCCGGTTGGTCGCCACCGAAACCGTTCTCGACGGGGGTGTCGAGGCCTTTCCCGAGGCCCTGCTCGGCCTGTTCGAGGGCGTCAACACCGGCAAGCTCCTGCTCAAGGTCTGAGCCGGTTCACTTAAAGAGAGAGGAGACTCCATGCGTGCTGTTCAGATCTCGACCCTTGACGGGCCCGACGCGGTCGAGGTGGTCGACCTGCCTGACCCGGGGGCCGACGATCAGGTCGCCATCGATGTCAGAGCGGCCGGCGTCGCGTTCCCGGAGCTACTGCAGACCCGGGGGCTCTACCAGATGAAGCCCGACCTCCCGTTCGTCCCGGGGGCGGAGGTCGCCGGAGTCGTCACCCGGGCGCCCGAGGGCTGCGACCTCTCGCCGGGCGACCGCGTGGCGTCACTGTGCATGCTCGGTGGGTTCGCCGAGAAGGTCCTCGCTCGGCCGGACCTGACCTTCAGGCTCCCGGACGACGTGGGCTTCGAGGAGGGGGCGGCGTTCCTGTTCAACTACTGCACGGCCTACTTCGCTCTGATCGAGCGCGGTGGCCTGCGGGCAGGGGAGTCCGTCCTGGTGCACGGCGCGGCGGGCGGCATCGGGACGGCGTCGATCCAGGTCGCCAAGGCGTTCGGTGCGGGCCGGGTCGTCGCGGTGGTCTCGACGGAGGCCAAGGGGGAGATCGCCCGACAGGCAGGTGCCGACGAGGTCGTGTTCGCGGACGGGTTCCGCGACGACGTGGGGCGCAGCATCGACGTCGTCGTCGATCCGGTCGGTGGTGACCGCTTCACCGATTCGCTGCGGGTGTTGCGCGAGGAGGGGCGGCTCCTCGTCATCGGCTTCACCGCCGGCGACATCCCGGTCGTCAAGGTCAATCGCCTGCTGCTCAACAACGTGTCGGTGGTCGGTGTCGGTTGGGGCGCCTACGCGCTCCGTCGTCCTGGCCACATCCGCACCGAATGGGAGGCACTCGAACCGCATCTGCGTAGTGGAGCGCTCAGGCCGCTCATCGGCGGCACCTACCCCCTGAGTGAGGCCGGTGCGGCGTTGACGTCACTCGACACCCGGCAGGTGACGGGGAAGGTGATCCTGGTCCCATGAGCGAGCCGACCACCCTACCCGCGGCTGACCAGGTGATCGCGGATCTCCCGGCTCTCGTCGACGAGGTCGCTCCGCCCGAGTGGGAGGACGGCAACGGCCACGTCAACGTCAGTCATTACTTCACGCTGCATCTGCGCGCGGCCGAAGAGTCGATCCGATCGCTGGGTTTGCACGACGAGTACCGCCGGGACACCGGTGCCGGCACGTTCAGCATCGAGCAGCACATCCGGTTCCTGGGGGAGGTCCTCGTGGGGGACAGGGTCAGCGTTCACGTGCGGTGGATCGCGCGGGGCAGGAAGGTGGCTCACGCGGTATCGCTCGTGGTGAACCACCGCACCGGCACCGTCGTCAACGTTCTGGAGATGCTCGAGGCGCACGTGGATCTGACGAGCCGGCGCACGTCCGAGTGGGGGGCGGGGGCGGCCGGACGTCTCGATGCGCTCATCCGCGACCATGGTGCGCTGGCGTGGCCGGCGCCGCTGAGCGGGTCGATCCGGGTGAGGGGCTGACCTAAGACGGCATGCTCCGGTGTCCGCGGGCGCCCGCGGACACCGGGGCGCGGTCAGTTGCCGAAGCGGCTGATCGAGTCGGCGACGAGGATCGGCTTGTCGATGCCCTCGCCCTCGACCGTGAGCCTGATGACGACCTGCACCTGGCCGAGTGCCACCTCGTCCACAGCGGTCAGTTGGGCCCGCAGCCGGAGCCGCGAACCGACCGGCAGCGGGTGGATGAACCGCACGCGGTCGTAGCCGTAGTTGAGGGCGTGCGCGAATCCCTCGACGGCCAGCAGTTCCTGCAGCAGTGCGGGCGTCCGCGAGAGGCTGTAGAGGCCGTGGGCGATGGTGGTGCCGAAGGGGCTCTGTGCCGCCTTCTCCCGGTCGACGTGGATCCACTGATGGTCGCCCGTGACGTCGGCGAAGGCGTTGATCGCCGCCTGGTCGACCTCGTGCCAGCCGGTCGGGCCGATCTCCACGTCCACGAGATTCTTGAGGTCTTCAACGGACGACGGACGGTGCTGGGGGCGTGCCATGGCGGAACTCCTCGGGGTCGGGGTCTCCGTTGCGAAATTACTTGAAACTGAACCCGGATTCAATTACGGTTTGGTCCAGCTCACCCGCACACCCGAGGAGAAGCATGAACCCCGAACAGGGCCGTCGAGTCGCGATCGTCACCGGAGGTGCCAGGGGTATCGGCGCCGGAATCGCCACGCGACTGGCGGCGGACGGGATGGCGGTGGCGGTGCTCGACCTGGACGAGGACGCCTGCCGCGCCGTCGCGGAGAGGATCGCCGGCGACGGCGACGAAGCCCTCGGCGTGGGAGCAGACGTCACCGACCCCGCCCAGGTGGACGCCGCGGTCGAGCGGGTCGCCGAGCAGTTGGGCGCGCCGACCGTCCTCGTCAACAACGCCGGGATCATCCGCGACAACCTCCTGTTCAAGATGGACGTATCGGAGTGGGACGCCGTGATGAACGTCCATCTCCGCGGTGCCTTCCTCATGACCAAGGCCTGCCAGGCGTACATGACCCGGGAGAAGTTCGGCCGCATCGTCAATCTGTCGTCGACCTCCGCGCAGGGAAACAGGGGTCAGGTCAATTACTCGGCAGCGAAGGCCGGCATGCAGGGCTTCACCAAGACGCTCGCCATCGAGCTCGGCAAGTTCGGGGTCACCGCCAACGCGATCGCCCCCGGGTTCATCGAAACCGAGATGACGGCAGAGACGGCCGAACGGATCGGTGTCGAGTTCGACCAGCTGAAGAAGGCGGCCGCGGGTAAGGCCGCCGTGGGCCGGACGGGAAAGCCGGAGGACATCGCCCACACCGCCTCGTTCCTCGCCAGCGAAGGCGCGGGCTTCGTGACGGGGCAGGTCATCTACGTCGCCGGCTCGCCGTGCGATTGAGCCGATCGGCTGACGGGAGCAACTCATGGAGGTCCGGGACACAGTCGCCATCGTCACCGGCGCCGCAGGGGGCATAGGGGAGGCACTGACGCATCGGTTTCTGGAGGCCGGTGCCCGCGTGCTGGTCTCTGATATCGATGTCGACAAGCTGCACGCGACCGCCGGGCGACTGGAGCAGGTCGCCGGCGCCGGAACCGTCGCCGCGGTCGCGGGAGATGCCGCGGATCCCGGGACGATCGCGGAGATGGTGGCGGTTGCCGAGCGTGAGCTCGGGCCGGTGGACATCTTCGTGGCGAACGCGGGTGTGGGTGAAGCCGCGGGTCTGGCAGCCGATGAGGACCAGTGGCGGCTGGGACTCGAGGTCAATCTGCTGGCGCACGTCCGTGCCGCGCGCGTGATGGTGCCGGGCTGGCTCGAGCGCGGTGGCGGGTACTTCGTGTCCACCGCCTCCGCGGCGGGTCTGCTCACGCAGATCGGATCGGCTGTGTACTCGGTGACCAAACACGGCGCGGTGGGGTTCGCCGAGTGGCTGGCCGTCACCTATGGCGACAAGGGGATCGGCGTGAGTTGCCTCTGCCCGATGGGAGTGGACACGGACCTGCTCAACGGAGGTCTGCGGGAGGACGCCCCGGGCGGCGGCCGGGCAGCCCGTGCGGTCACCGGCGCAGGCGCCGTCCTCGATCCGCGCACTGTGGCCGAGGACGTGCTGGCCGCGATCTCGGAAGAGAGGTTCCTGATCCTGCCGCACCCCGAGGTCCGCGAGTTCGCCAGACGCAAGTCCGAGGACCCGGATCGGTGGATTCGCGGCATGCAGCGGTACGCCCGCACCCTCGCGGAGCACTGACCGTCACCGGGCCCCAGCCCAGCCGAGCGCGGTACCCCCACCGAGAAGTCACAGAAGCACTGGCCCCGACATCAGGAGAAGCGACATGGACTTCGACTTCGATCCGACCACGCTCGAACTCAGAGAGCGATTGGCCACCTTCATGGAGACCCATGTCTATCCGGCGGAGACGATATTCGAGGAGCAGCTGGGCAGCACGCCGGACAGCTGGAACCCACCGCCGATCATGGAGGAGCTCAAAGAGGAGGCCCGACGCCAGGGACTGTGGAACCTCTTCCTTCCGGGGGAGTCCGGTGCCGGACTGACGAACCTCCAGTATGCGCCGCTGTGCGAAATCCTCGGCCGGAGCCCGCACATCGCTCCGCTCGCGACCAACTGCGCGGCACCGGATACCGGCAACATGGAAGTGCTGCACATGTTCGGCACGCCCGAGCAGAAGAAGGAGTGGCTCGATCCGCTGCTCGACGGCTCGATCCGGTCGGCCTTCGCCATGACGGAACCGGCGGTCGCCAGTTCTGATGCGACGAACGTGGAGACCTCGATCGTCCGGGACGGAGACCACTACGTCATCAACGGCCACAAGTGGTACATCTCCGGCGCGATGGACCCGAATGCCCGACTGCTCATCGTGATGGGTAAGAGCGATCCGGATGCCGACCGGCATCGCCAGCAGTCGATGATCATCGTCCCGCGGGAGACACCCGGCGTGGACATCCGCCGAGGGATGAAGGTCTTCGGCTACGACCACCGGGACCACGGTGGGCACGCCGAGATCGTCTTCACCGACGCCCGCGTGCCGGCGGAGAACATGATCTCCCGGGAAGGTGACGGGTTCGCGATCGCCCAGGCCCGACTCGGCCCCGGGCGCATCCACCACTGCATGCGACTCATCGGTATCGCGGAACGCAGCCTCGAACTGATGGTCACGCGTGCCTCCGGCCGGGAGGCGTTCGGCAAATCGCTGGCCGATCAGGGCGTCGTGCGTGACTGGATCGCCGAGTCCCGGGTGCGGATCGAACAGATCCGACTGCTCACGCTCAAGGCCGCATGGCTGATGGACACCGTCGGCAACAAGGGTGCCCACACGGAGATCCAGGCGATCAAGATCGCCGCACCGGCCACCGTGGAGTGGATTCTCGACAAGGCCGTGCAGATCCACGGTGCCGGAGGCGTGAGCCAGGACTTCCCCGTGGCGGCATGGTTCGCCCAGGTCCGTACTCTGCGCCTGGCCGACGGACCGGACGAAGTCCACAAGAACGCACTCGCCCGGAACGAGATCAGGAAGGTGAGAAGCCATGCCGGAGCTTGACGACAAGGTCCGCGACCTACTGTCCCACCATGACCCGGCCACCACCGATGAGGCCGAGTTCCTCGGTGCCCGGTTCGATGCGGGACTCGCGTGGGTGCACTTCCCCCGCGGCAGGGGCGGCCTGGGGGTATCGCGCGGTGAGCAGGAGCGAGTGGATGCCCTCTTGGCCGCGGCCGGCGCACCCGCACCCGATGTCGGCCGGAACTCCATCGGCATGGGGATGGCGGCTCCGACGCTGCTCGCCTTCGGCGACGCCGACCAGCAGGAGCGGTACCTCCGCCGGATCTACACCTGCGAGGACATCTGGTGCCAGTTGTTCAGCGAGCCCGGCGCGGGTTCGGATCTCGCGGCCGTCGCCACCAGGGCCAGGCTGGACGGCGATACGTGGATCGTCGACGGGCAGAAAGTCTGGACCTCGGGCGCGCACCATGCGCAGCGGGCGATACTCGTCGCGCGCACGGACTCCTCGGTCCCGAAGCACGCCGGACTCACGTACTTCGTCGTGGACATGAGCGACCCGGGTGTCGAGGTCCGACCCCTTCGACAGATCACCGGAGAGGCAGAGTTCAACGAGGTCTTCCTGTCCGGTGTCCGGGTTCCGGACAGTGACAGGATCGGAGACGTCGGCCAGGGGTGGAAGGTCGCGACGGCCACACTGAACAACGAGCGCGTCGCGATCGGCGCCGGTGCCGCGCGCGAAGCCGGCCAGATCGGGGTCGTCGCCGACCGCTGGCGTCGTGATCCCTCGGTCCGCACACCCGGCGCTCAGGCGGAACTGCTCGCGTGGTGGGTCGAGACGGAGGTGACGAGACTCGCCGGGGTTCGGCTCCGCCAGCAGCTCGAGGCGGGGGTTCCCGGACCGGAGAGCTCCGCGATGAAACTCGCGTTCGCCCGACAGGCTCAGGAGATCAGCGGACTCGCGCTCGAGCTCGCGCCCGAAGAAGGCTTGTTGTACGACGACTGGACCATGACCCGCACGGAGCGGCCCTCGTTCCTCGGCCGCGGACCCGGCTTCCGGTATCTGCGAGCGAAAGGCAATTCCATCGAGGGAGGGACGAGCGAGATCATGCGCAACGTCGTCGCCGAGCGTGTGCTCGGGCTCCCCGCTGACCACCGCCCTGACAAGGGCATCCCGTTCAAGGACGTTCCCCGATGACCGATCTGCTGTACAGCGACGTGGAGGAGGCACTTCGGGACAGTGTCCGCTCGACGCTCGACCGCTTTATCGACGACGACTTCGTGAGCAAGATCTACGACGACCCTGACACGGACACCTCCCCGCTGTGGAGGGCTCTATCTGATCAGGTGGGGTTGGCTGGCCTCCTCATTCCGGAGGAGCTCGGAGGATCCGGCGCGGGCCCGCGCGACGCGGCGACGGTGCTCGAGGAGCTGGGTCGCACGGCGGCTCCCGTACCGTTCCTGACGAGTGCGGTGATCGCGACGACGTGCCTCCTCCGTGTCGGGGACCGCGAGATCCTGCCGGAACTGGCCGAGGGACGGGCGACGGCCGCTCTGCTGGTCCCGTGGACCGCTCGCCGGGGCGCGTGGCCGACCGGGCAGTCCGTCATCGAGCCGGTAGCCGGAGCTCTGGAGGCGGACTACTTCCTCCTTCCCGTGGGTTCCGGTGACGGGGCCGTCTCGCTGAACCTCCTTCGCCGCGGTGATGTGGAAATCACGCGCCTCACCTCCCTCGACATGAGCAGGCCGCTCGCCCGCGTCGCCGTGCGTGCGGAAGGCCGCCCCCTCGCCTCCGGTGACGCCGCGGTCGAGGCCGTTGATACCGCACTCGCTGCCGGGACCGCGCTGTTGGCCTCCGAGCAGGTGGGCCTCGCCAGGGAGTGCCTGCAGCGGACCGTCGAGTACACCCGCACCCGCGTGCAGTTCGCGCGGCCCATCGGGTCGTTCCAGGCGATCAAGCACCGCTTGGCCGGCCTCTACCTGCAGGTCGTCCAGGCGCAGGCCGCGGCGCGTCACGCTGCAGCAAGTCTCGCGGAAGACGACGACGAGGGGCGCATAGCTCAAGCCGTCGCGGGATCGTGGTGCTCCGATGTCGCGGTCCGTGCCGCCGAGGAAGCGCTGCAGCTGCACGGCGGAATCGCCATGACCTGGGAGCACTGGGTCCATACCAGGCTCAAGAGGGCGAAATCCGACCAGTTGGCGCTCGGTACTCCGGACGCGCACCGGACGGACCTCGCCTCGCTTGTCGATCTCACCGCGTGACTTGCCGAAAGAGCGCCCCGGGCCGTGCTCGGGGAGGCGCCGCATCGACAGGAGCGTGGCGACGGCGTCCGGCGAGCGTGCCAGACCTTCCCCGCGTTCCGCGCGCCGACACGAGCATCAACCCAGCCCCGACGGGCGATTCGTGGTGTACCTCGACCCGGTGGGGCATTTGTTCTGCGTGTGCGAGGAGTGAGGTCGGGCGGGTCAAGCGCCGCCCACCCATCACCGCCCCTCCCCGCCACCTCTCGACCGCAGCCGCCACACCAGCCCGCTCGTGGAACTGAAGAACAGCGCCCGCGACTCCAGGCCCGTGGGGGCGAGGAAACGGTCCTCGTGCACGTTGAACCGCAACAATCGGAAACGGTCGGTGTCCGGGCGGTTGATCCCCTCGATGGTGGTCACGGCGCTGGAGAAGCCGGCGGCGACGACCGTCGCGACGTCACGGCCGCCGAAGTCGGCCGGCCCGCCGTTGGGGTACGCGAAGTGCCAGGGGCGGCCACCCAGTTCGGCGGCGATCCGGTCCCGTGAGCCGACGATCTCCGCCTCGGCCGTGGCGTCATCGGCATTGGCCAGGATCGGGTGGTGCACCGTGTGGGCCCCAATCTCCACCCCCCAGCGGTGCAGGCGCCGCACGTCGTCCCAGCTCAGCATGTCCCCGACCCGCGCCGGCACGTCAGCGCCGAGCGCGGCCAGCACCTCGGCCAGGGCGGCGTCGAACCGGGCGAAGGGCAGCGACTTGAGTGCTGCGACCAGGCGGTCGAGCGCTTGCTGGCGGGCGGCGGGGGAGTCCAGCAGCACCGCGTCCGGCCCGAGGAGCTCCACCACCACCGAGTCGTGGGGGCTGTGTGCGATCGCGTCGGACACCGCATACGGCCACAGAGTCGCTCCACCGATGTGGCCGGTGGTCACGTACAGCGTGGCGGGCACCGGCGCCCCCAGGGCTGCGAGTGCCTGGAGGTTGTCGTGGTAGCCGTCGTCCACCGTGATCGCGTACCGGGTGCCGGCGCGGCCCTCGTCCAGCGCACGCAGGCCGGAGTCCAGGTCCACCAGCAACCCGCGGTCTCGGCACCACGCCGCCAACCGCCGGAACGTCCGCGGCGTGACGGTGATCGGGTGCGGGTCCGGCACCTCGCTGAACCGGTGGAACATGAGCACCACCAGACCTGGGCCCTGCCGCAGACGCACCAGCGCGTCCACGCCCAGGTAGTGGCCGGCCAGCGCGAGGAGGTAGACCACCCAGGCGCGCGGCCGCCACCACTGCGCGTCCCGCGGGGGAAAGGCGTCGGCCGCAGGGCTGGGCTCCGTAGGCGCGGACCCCGCAGGGGCGGCGGCCGGCGAGTCGACCCGGTCGAGGAGCCCGAGGAGCGCCGCCGCGCTGCGTCGGAGCTCGAACTGCTCCTCGACGAGCTCCCGGCCGGCGCGGCTCATCCGCAGGGTCGCCTCCGGATCGGTCGCGAGTTTCTCCACGGCCCGGGCCAGATCCGCCGGATCGCCCGGCTCGCACAGCAGCCCGGTGTGGCCGTCCACCACGATCTCGCCGATGCCGGACAGGCGGGTGGAGACGGTGGGCACCCCGCTCGCCAGCGATTCCATCAGGGCCACGGGTAGTCCCTCCATCTGGCCGTCCGCGGCCATCACGCTGGGCAGGACGAACAGGTCCGCCGCGGCCAGCGCCGCGGCGACCTCCGACTCCGGGCACGAGCCCCGGAACCGGACCCGGTCGGCGATGCCCAGCTCGCCGGCCAGGGCGCTCAATTCGCCGCGCAGGGGACCGTCCCCGATGAGGTCCAGCTCCAGGCGCGCCGTCGCCGGGCCCGGCACGGCCATCGCCTCGAGCAGGTGCCGGTGCCCCTTGTACTCCTGCAGGGACGCCACGCACAGGGCGCGGATCGGGCCGGTCTCGGGCAGTCGGCGCGGGCGGAACTCGTAGGCCGCGGTGTCGATGCCGCAGTGCACCAACTCGATCGGGGCGACCGGGCCGAGCAGGCCGCGCAGCATGTCCAGATTGTGCCGGGAGATGGCCACCACGAACTGCGCCTCGGCGCAGCGCCGGGCCAGCCCGGAGGTGTCCACGTAGATGTCGTGCGCGTGGGTGGTGACGCTGTACGTGACTCCGGTCAGCCGGTGGCAGGCCCACGCGGCGAGCAGCGGGAAGGTCGCGTAGTGCGCGTGCACGTGGACGCCGCTCGTGCGCGAAAGGTCCCGGGCGTGCGCGGTGGCCACCAGCAGGGTCGCGAGCGCGCGCACCAGCATGGCGGGGGAGCGGCGGAAGTCCACCGCGACCGCGCCCAGCAGCCGGGCCAGGGGCCCGGGCCGGTGGCGTAGCGCCCACCCC
>NZ_JAALDU010000157.1 GCF_014145015.1 Dietzia sp. E1
AGGCGAGTGGCACCGCCGCCCGCAGACGCCGGCCGCGCCCACCCGCGGCGTCCCACGGCCTCCCCGGGCGGTCTCGGGGGCACCCCGTCCGGTGCCCGCGGCGCCCCGGCGCCCGGTCGGCGGGGGTGACGGCGAGGGGTGCGGTTCCGGGCGGAACGGTGGGCAACCTGTGGATGGGATGGGGACAACCGGGGGCGCGTTGTGAGGGCTCTGGGGGCGCGTTGTGGGTTGCCGAAACCGTGTTTCGGAACGCGCTCCGGGATGCCACGATGGGGTGGTGCGCCCGCCGCTGAGGGCCCCGGTGCCCCCGGTTCCACGCTGAGCAGGGGCATCCCACAAGGCGGGATCACGACCTGGGAATTCCAGGGATGTAAGACCAAAATGTTGTGGTCAGTTGACCTTCTCGCCACTAGGGGTAGTGTTGGGAAGCGTTGCAGCACCGATGAATGCCATCCATGCGATTCGGCGCACGACCACCGACAGACACACGGCCGTCCCTGGCCCGGGCTGAAAATCCCGGACAGGAAGGCCACCACCAGAAGAGTCCCCTCGCCCCGCCCGGGCGCCGTGCCGAAAGAGGTCCAGACACACATGGTCACCGTCTACACCAAGCCCGCGTGCGTCCAGTGCAACGCCACCTACAAGGCGCTCGACAAGCAGGGCATCGAGTACCAGGTCGTCGACATCTCGGTGGACGACGAGGCCCGCGAGTACGTGATGGCCCTCGGGCACCTCCAGGCGCCCGTCGTGGTGGCCGGTTCCGACCACTGGTCCGGCTTCCGCCCGGACCGCATCAAGGCCCTCGCCTCCGTGGCGGCCTGACGGCCCGAGGACACCAGCACCTTTCGAGTTCCTGTGACAAGGGGGCGTCGATGGCGGCTCCGCTGCCGGCCGATCAGCCGGTGAGGATCGTCTACTTCTCCAACATCTCGGAGTACACCAAGCGGTTCGTCGACAAGCTCGGTCTCCCGGCGGTGCGGATACCCGTGCGGAAGACCGAGCCCATGCCGGTCGTGTCGGACCCATATGTTCTGATCGTCCCGACCTACGGGGGAAGCCTCGAGATCACGGGTAAGAGCGGGGCCGCGGTCCCGCGGCAGGTGGTCGCGTTCCTCAACAACGCGCACAACAGAAGTCTGTGCCGGGGAGTCATCGCCGGCGGCAACACCAACTTCGGAGCGGACTTCGGTCGCTCCGGCGACGTGATCGCCAAGAAGCTGGGGGTCCCGTACCTCTACCGCTTCGAGTTGATGGGCACACACGAGGACGTCATCCGCGTCCGAGAGGGATTGGAAGAGTTTTGGCAGCACCAACCGTGAACCCTGAGAGCACCACCGCGGGAGAGGCGGGGGAGGGCCAGCGTCTGGACTACCACGCGCTCAATGCCATGCTCAACCTCTACGACGCGGACGGGAACATCCAGTTCGACAAGGACCGTCAGGCGGCGCGGGAGTACTTCCTCCAGCACGTCAACCAGAACACGGTCTTCTTCCACAACCTCGACGAGAAGCTCGACTACCTCGTCGAGAAGGACTACTACGAGCGCGAGGTCCTGGACCAGTACACGCGCAACTTCGTGCGCGAGCTGTTCGACCACGCCTACGCCAAGAAGTTCCGCTTCCCGACCTTCCTGGGCGCGTTCAAGTACTACACGTCGTACACGCTCAAGACCTTCGACGGGAAGCGCTACCTCGAGCGCTACGAGGACCGCGTCTGCATGGTGGCGCTCACCCTCGCCGCCGGCGACGAGACCCTCGCCCGGCAGCTGGTCGACGAGATCATCGAAGGCCGCTTCCAGCCGGCCACCCCGACGTTCCTCAACTCGGGCAAGAAGCAGCGCGGCGAGCCCGTGTCCTGCTTCCTCCTGCGCATCGAGGACAACATGGAGTCCATCGGCCGCAGCATCAACTCCGCCCTGCAGCTGTCCAAGCGCGGCGGTGGCGTGGCGCTCCTGCTGTCCAACCTGCGTGAGCACGGCGCCCCGATCAAGCACATCGAGAACCAGTCCTCGGGCGTCATCCCCGTGATGAAGCTGCTGGAGGACTCCTTCTCCTACGCCAACCAGCTCGGCGCGCGCCAGGGCGCGGGTGCGGTCTACCTGCACGCGCACCACCCGGACATCTACAAGTTCCTCGACACCAAGCGGGAGAACGCGGACGAGAAGATCCGCATCAAGACCCTCTCGCTGGGCGTCGTCATCCCGGACATCACGTTCGAGCTCGCCAAGCGCAACGACGACATGTACCTGTTCTCGCCGTACGACGTCGAGCGGATCTACGGCAAGCCCTTCGCGGACGTCGACATCTCGGCGAACTACCACGAGATGGTCGAGGACAGCCGGATCAAGAAGACCAAGATCAACGCCCGGCACTTCTTCCAGACCGTCGCCGAGCTGCAGTTCGAGTCCGGCTACCCGTACATCATGTACGAGGACACCGTGAACCGGGCCAACCCGATCGCCGGCAAGATCACGCACTCCAACCTGTGCTCGGAGATCCTCCAGGTCTCCACCGCGTCGGAGTTCAACGAGGACCTCACCTACTCGCACGTGGGTAAGGACATCTCCTGCAACCTCGGCTCGCTCAACATCGCCAAGGCCATGGACTCGCCCGACTTCGGCCGGACCATCGAGACCGCCATCCGTGGCCTGACCGCGGTGTCCGACCAGACGCACATCAACTCGGTGCCGTCCATCGAGCGCGGCAACTCCGAGTCGCACGCGATCGGCCTGGGGCAGATGAACCTGCACGGCTACCTCGCGCGCGAGCGGATCCACTACGGATCCGAGGAGGGCATCGACTTCACGAACATCTACTTCTACACCGTGCTCTACCACGCCCTCAGGTCCTCCAACCTGATCGCGCGTGAGCGTGGAACCTGGTTCGCCGGTTTCCCGGAGTCCAAGTACGCCTCCGGCGAGTTCTTCGACAAGTACACCGACCAGACGTGGGAGCCGGCCACCGACCGCGTGCGCCAGCTCTTCGCCGAGGCGGAGGTCGCCATCCCCACCCAGGAGGACTGGCGCGCGCTCAAGGCGGACGTGCAGAAGTACGGCATCTACAACCAGAACCTGCAGGCCGTCCCGCCCACCGGGTCGATCAGCTACATCAACAACTCCACGTCGTCGATCCACCCCGTGGCCTCGAAGATCGAGATCCGCAAGGAGGGCAAGATCGGGCGCGTCTACTACCCGGCGCCCTACCTGACCAACGACAACCTGGACTATTACCAGGACGCGTACGAGATCGGCTACGAGAAGATCATCGACACCTACGCGGCGGCCACCCAGCACGTCGACCAGGGGTTGTCGCTGACGCTGTTCTTCAAGGACACCGCCACCACCCGCGAGGTCAACCGCGCGCAGATCTACGCGTGGCGCAAGGGCATCAAGACCCTGTACTACATCCGGGTCCGTCAGCTCGCGCTCGAGGGCACCGAGGTCGAGGGCTGCGTCTCGTGCATGCTCTGACCACCCGGGCCCGGCCCCGCGCCAGAATCCACACCTGCTTCCAGGAGGAGAACCGATGACCGCCGAGCTGCACGCTCCGGGTTCGCACAGCCCCGCCGCCGGCATCCAGCCGAAGCTCGTCGACCGCGTGTCGGCGATCAACTGGAACCGTGTCCCCGACGAGGTCGACGACCAGGTGTGGGGCCGACTCACCACCAACTTCTGGCTTCCGGAGAAGGTGCCGGTCTCCAACGACATCCCGTCGTGGCAGACCCTGACCGAGTACGAGCAGACGATGACCGCCCGCGTCTTCACGGGACTCACGCTGCTGGACACGATCCAGGGAACCGTGGGCGCGGTGAGCATGATCCCCGACGCCTCGACCCCGCACGAGGAGGCGGTGCTCACCAACATCGCGTTCATGGAGTCCGTGCACGCGAAGAGCTACTCGACGATCTTCTCCACCCTGTGCTCGACCCCGCAGATCGACGAGGCGTTCCGCTGGGCGGAGGAGAACCCCTACCTCCAGCGCAAGGCGAAGATCATCCTCGGCTACTACGCCGGTGATAACCCGCTCAAGCGCAAGATCGCCTCGGTGATGCTCGAGTCGTTCATGTTCTACTCGGGCTTCTACCTGCCCATGCGGTGGTCCTCGCGCGCCAAGCTCACCAACACCGCCGACGTCATCCGGCTCATCATCCGGGACGAGGCCGTGCACGGCTACTACATCGGGTACAAGTACCAGCGCGGTCTCGAGCACGTCACCCAGGCGGAGCGGGACGAACTCAAGGACTACACGTTCGAGTTGCTCTTCGAGCTGTACGACAACGAGGCCGACTACACCGAGGACCTCTACGACCCGGTGGGCTGGACCGAGGACGTCAAGAAGTTCCTGCGCTACAACGCCAACAAGGCGCTGATGAACATGGGCTACGAGGGGATGTTCCCAAAGGACGAGACCGACGTCGACCCGGCCATCCTGTCCGCGCTGAGCCCCAACGCCGACGAGAACCACGACTTCTTCTCCGGCTCCGGCAGCTCCTATGTCATGGGCAAGGCCGAGGCCACCGAGGACGAGGACTGGGACTTCTGACCCAGCCGCCCGAGAACGCCGCGGAGCCCCTGCGACCGATCGCGGTCGCAGGGGCTCCGTCGTTGTCCGGGGGCCGGGCTCGCGACTAGCCGTCGGGGGCGATCCCGTTGATCGATCCCCGGATGTCCTCCAGCACCGCGCGGGCGGCGACCGGACCGGCGCCCTCCCACACGGCACGGTCCACCACGAACACCCGGTTGGCGCCCACGGCGTCCAACTCCATCCACCGGTCCGAGGCGAAGACCTCCCGCGCCGCCTCCTCGGAACCGGGGCGACCGCCGACCACGGCGAAGATGACGTCTCCGTCGAGTTCGTCACCGAGTGGGGGCGACTCGGGAAGCGGCGGCACGCGCTCGCCGTCCCGGGTGCGTTGCGCCGGCGGGCGCCCGGCGCCCACCGCCTCCAACATGAGCGAGCCGAGCGTGTCGGCGTCCTGCACCCGCGCCCCGGCACCCGAGCCGTCGGCGACCGAGACCAGGGACACCCAGGAGTCCGACGGCGTGGTCGCCCCGGCCGTGAATCGCGCCCGGTCGATGACGTCCAGTAACAGGTCGCCGCCCGCCCGCGGTCGGCCGTAGGCGTCGGCGACGGACTCGGTCGCGTCGGCCCACTCGAGGACGTCTGCGGAGTAGACGACGATCGGCGCCACGTCGGCGAGCGCGTCGACGACCGCGGGATCGAGATCCTGTGACCCCGCCAGCACGATGAGGTCGGGCGTGAGGTCGCGCGCGGCGTCGGCGACCGCGCCGGCGTCCGCGCCTCCGCCGAGGTCGATGGTCGGGAGAGCCACGAGGGGAGCGGGTAGGTAGACGTCGGCGTCGCGGGGCAACCCGGCGGTGCCGACGACGAGGTCCTGCAGACCCAGAGCGCAGGCGGTGTCCACCGCACCCACCCCGAGGGCGAGGATGCGCTCGGGCGACCGCGGCACCGCCACGCTGTCCGGGCCCGGCCCGGCGCTGTCGACCCTGCGGGTGCCCGCGCCGGGGAATTCCGTGGGCACCGGTGCGGGTGCGCACGAGTCCTCGGGCTCGGCAGAGCGCTGGAGCTCCTCACCGGCCATCCGTGACGGCGTCGTCGTCACGGGGTGCTCGACCATGTCGACGGGGGAGGGGCCACACGCCGCGAGGGCGAGACCGGCCGCCAGCGGCACCGCGGCCCGGGCGGCACGCCGCGCATACCCCCGCCCGGGGCGCCGGCGGAGGACGGGAACGGAAGCGGTCATGGGACAACAGCCTAGGAGATGGGCCCGCGGGGACCGCTCCCACCGAGGTGGACACGCGTCCCGCGAGCGCTCCGAGCACCCCGGCCCGCGCTGCGGTTAACGGGGGTGACCACTGGTGACGAGAAGGACGGGGCGGGTGGGCGTCGCTCTCAGCCGAGGGTTAGGATTGCTCTCACGCACTATTCCTATGCGTTCGACGTGGGGTCGGTGGTTCGACCCGCGACGTCGGGTGAGGCGTTCAGGAGGACCCTTATGACCGCAGTGGCCCCCAAGCCGGTCCACGAACTCGACCACCCACCGGGTGAACCCACGGGTAACGCCCGGCCGGGCTCGTTCGTGTGGAAGATGTTGACGACGACCGATCACAAGATGCTCGGCATCATGTACATCGTCAGCTGCTTCATCTTCTTCTTCATCGGCGGCCTCATGGCCCTGCTCATCCGGGCGGAGCTGTTCTTCCCCGGCATGCAGTTCCTGTCGAACGAGCAGTACAACCAGCTGTTCACCATGCACGGCACGGTGATGCTCCTGCTCTACGGCACCCCGATCGTCGTCGGTTTCGCGAACTACATCATGCCGCTGCAGATCGGCGCGCCGGACGTGGCGTTC
>NZ_JAALDU010000158.1 GCF_014145015.1 Dietzia sp. E1
GGGCCGCGCTGCGGACGACGAGGACCGCGGCGTCGAACTCGCCCGCGCGGTGTGCCGACCACCGCTACTGCCGGCCCGCTTCGTCGACGTGGAAGGCCCGGAGCGGACACGACGGTTCGTCCGCCGCAGCTCGTGCTGCCTCATCTACGTCGCGACCGACGGCGGGAAGTGCGCGAGCTGCCCACGCCGCGCCCCGGACGACCGCCGGGCCGAGCTCGCCCTGCGGACGTAGCCTCTCGACCGACGACCAGGCGGGCCGGCCGGAGCGCCCGTGGAACGCCGCCTATCGCTTCGCGCGTCGCCTAAGGGGCCCCATAGGTGGCGAGTGATCCGATAGGCAGCTTGATGCCTGATCCGAAGACCGAGCCGGGTGCACGGCCGGACGGGCGGGTCCGGAGCCGGGTGCAACCGCAGACTCAGGCGAAGGGCGGCCCGGGCACCAGCTCCCCCGCCAGCCCGGCGACCGCCCCGATCACCGTAATCGCCGGCGGCGCGACCTCCGCCTCGGCAGCCTGCCGGGCGATGCTCGCGAGCGTCCCGTGCAGGACCCGCTGCACCGGGGTGGAGCCGTTCTCGATCGTCACCGCCGGGGTGCCCGCTGGCATCCCCTCGGCCAGTAGTTCGGCGGTGATGGCCGGAAGGGTCGTCACCGCCATGAGCAGCACGAGCGTGGTCCCGGACCTGGCGAGAGCGCCGTAGTCCAGGGTCGACTGCGGGTCGCCGGGCGGGACGTGGCCGGAGATCACCGACACCCCTTGCGAGAGCCCTCGGTGGGTAGCGGGAACACCGGCGAGCGCGGGCACCGACAGCGCCGAGGTCACGCCCGGGATCACCGTGACGGGCACCCCGGCGGCTGTACATGCGAGGTGCTCCTCGGCCCCGCGGCCGAACAGGAAGCTGTCGCCGCCTTTGAGCCGCACCACGGTCCGGCCGCGACGGGCCTGCTCGATGAGGATCCGGTTGATCTCCTCCTGCGGGGTGGCGAGACCGAACGGCACCTTGCCCACGCCGATCACCTCGATGCCCGGGTCGAGCTCGTCGAGGATCGACACCGGCCCCAGGCGGTCGGTCACCACCACGTCGGCGGTGCGCACGGCCTCGAGGCCCGCCACGGTCATCAGCCCCGGATCCCCCGGCCCGCCGCCGACGAGCACCACCCGGCCCGGACACTGCTCGCCGCCGGTGGCCCGGTCGGCGCGCTCGTCGTCGGCCGCCGCATTCTCCGCCATCACGCCGCCGTCCCTTCTCCGCGCCGCAGCAGGTACACGTCCATCACCCAGCCGAACTCGGCGCGCAGCCGCTCGCGATGCCCCCGCAGCTCGCCCAGTACGTCGCCGACCCGGCCGGCCACCAGCGTCTCGCCGGCGTCTCCGAGGTTGCCGCCCCACCAGATGTGCCAGCCGGCGAACTCCTCGAGCGGCAGGTCCGCGTTGAGCATCACCACCACGTTGTCCGCGCCGGCGGCCACCGCCTCGCGCAGCCGCCGACCGGTGGTGACGGTGACGGTGCCGCCGATCTCGTGCAGCACCAGCCGGTGTCGCGCGGCCAGGACCTGCAGCGCGGAGATCCCCGGCAACACCTCCACGTCCAACGCCAGGCGGCCGCGCTCGCCGATGCGGTCGAGGATCCGCAGCGTCGAGTCGTAGAACGCCGGGTCGCCCCACACCGGGATCACCACGTCGCCGGGCCGCGCGGCCATCGCGCGCTCCCACGCCAGCGACCGCGCCTCGTGCCAGTCCAGGACCACGCCGCGGTAGTCACTGTGGGTGGAGGTCGACGACGACGAGCGGTCCCTCTCCGGATCGGGCACGCCCACCAACTCCAGGTTCGGGGCGTGCCGGGCGAGCAGCCGCGCGCGGAGACCGACCAAACGGTCGGCCGGGCCCTTCACGGCGGCGAGGGCATAGGCGCTGGCGCGCAGGGCCTCGGCGGCTTCGATGGTGATCTGGTCGAGGCCGCCGGAGCCGATGCCCACCAGGCGCACACGCCGCTTCTCACTCGCCATGGGAGTCCTCGAGATCGCCCTCGACGTCCAGGTAGACCTGCCGCATCTGGTTCATGATGTCGGCGTCCGGCTCGGCCCACATGCCGCGGTCTGCGGCCTCCGACAGCCGTTCGATCATTCCGCGCAGCGCCCACGGGTTGGAGTCGCGCAGGAAGTCCTGCGTCTTCTCGTCGAGGACGTACTCGCGGGCCAGGGTGTCGTACATCCAGTCCTGGACCACCCCGGCGGTGGCGTCGAACCCGAAGAGGTAGTCCACCGTGGCGGCGAGTTCGAACGCGCCCTTGTAGCCGTGACGCTGCATGGCCGCGATCCAGCGCGGGTTGACCACGCGCGCCCGGAACACCCGGCGGGTCTCCTCGGCCAGGGTGCGGGTGCGGATCGCGTCCGGGGTTGTGGAGTCGCCCACGTACGCGCGCGGCTCGGCGCCGGTGAGCGAGCGCACGGTGGCGATCATCCCGCCGTGGTACTGGAAGTAGTCGTCCGAGTCGGCGATGTCATGCTCGCGGGTGTCGATGTTCTTCGCGGCCACTGCGATGCGCCGGTAGTTGGTCCGCATGTCGTCGGCAGCGGGCACCCCGGCCAGGTCGCGGCCGTAGGCGTAGCCGCCCCACCGGGTGTACACCTCGGCCAGGTCGCGGTCGTCCCGCCAATTGCCGGCCTCGATGGTCTGCAGGATCCCCGCGCCGTACGACCCGGGCGCCGAGCCGAAGATGCGGGTGGTGGCCCGCCGCTTATCCGCGTGCTCGGCCAGGTCCGCCCGGGTGTGGGCGGCCACGAAGTTCTGCTCGTCGGGCTCGTCGAGCTCGGCGACCATCCGCACGGCGTCGTCGAGCATCGCGATGACGTGCGGGAACGCGTCGCGGAAAAAGCCCGAGATGCGCACGGTCACGTCGACGCGCGGGCGGCCCAGCTCCTCGACCGGGATCACCTCAAGGCCCGTCACCCGGCGGGAGGCCTCGTCCCACTCGGGGCGCACGCCCAGCAGGGCCAGCACCTCGGCTATGTCGTCGCCCGAGGTGCGCATGGCCGACGTGCCCCAGATCGACAGCCCCACCGAGGCCGGGTAGGAACCGGTCTCCTCGAGGTGCCGCTCGAGCAGAGAGTCGGCCATGGCCTGGCCGGTGTCCCACGCCAGGCGCGACGGGATCGCACGCGGGTCCACGGTGTAGAAATTCCGCCCCGTGGGCAGCACGTTGACCAGGCCCCGCAGCGGGGACCCCGAGGGGCCGGCCGGGACGAACCCGCCGTCCAGGGCGTGCATCACCGCGTCCAGCTCGTCGGCCGTGCCGGCCAACCTCGGGACGACCTCACGGGCGGCGAAGCCGAGCACCTGCGCCACCTCGTCGTCGTCGCCCCCACTACCGTCGCCACGCACCCCGGCGTCACCGAGCGCATCGGCGCCACGCACCTCGGCCAGGACCTCGGGCACCGCGGCCACATCCCAGTCGCGCGCTTCCATGGCCTCCACCAAGCGCCGGGCCAGGTCCTCGACCCGGTCGACCTCCTCGGTCGGCGCGCCCTCGGCCAGGCCGAGCGCGCGGCGCAGGCCCGGCACCGCGCCGGACTCCCCGCCCCACACCTGGGACGCGCGCAGGATCGCCAGCACGAGGTTGACCCGCGCCTCGCCGACGGGAGCCTGGCCGAGGACGTGCAGGCCGTCGCGGATCTGGACGTCCTTGATCTCGCAGAGCCAGCCGTCCACGTGGAGGAGGAAGTCGTCGAACTCCTCGTCGTCCGGACGCTGCTCGAGCCCCAGGTCCTCGTGCATGTGCGCGGCCTGCATGAGGGTCCAGATCTGCGCGCGAATGGACGGCAGCTTGGCCGGGTCCATCGCGGCGATGTTGCCGTACTCGTCGAGCAGCTGCTCGAGCCGCGCGATGTCCCCGTACGACTCGGCGCGGGCCATGGGCGGCACCAGGTGGTCGACGATCGTGGCGTGCGCGCGGCGCTTGGCCTGCGCGCCCTCGCCGGGGTCGTTGACGAGGAACGGGTAGATGAGCGGCAGGTTCGCGATGGCCGCGTCCGTGGCGCAGTCCGCCGAGAGGGCGGCGTTCTTGCCCGGCAGCCACTCGAGCGAGCCGTGCTTGCCGATGTGCACCAGCGCGTGCGCGCCGAAGCCGTGGGCCAGCCAGCGGTAGGCGGCCAGGTAGTGGTGGGACGGCGCGAGCTCGGGATCGTGGTAGATCGCCACCGGGTTCTCGCCGAACCCGCGGGGCGGCTGGATCAATAGGACGACATTGCCGGCCTGGAGGGTGGCCAGGACGATCTCGCCGGCGTCGTTGACGAACAGGTCTCCCGGCGCCTCGCCCCACGCCTCGACCATCTCCGCGCGCAGGCCGGCCGGCAGGTCGGCGGTCCAGCGGAGGTAGTCCTCGGTGGAGATCCGCACGTGGCCGTCGGTGAGCTGCGCGGTGGTGAGCCACTCCTCATCCTGGCCGCCCGCGTCGATGAGGGCGTGGATGAGGGCGTCGCCGGCGGCGGTGTCGGTGGTGAAGGCGGTGTCAGTGGCGAAGGCGGCCGGGTCCAGGAACCGCGCGATCGGGCCGTCGTCGGGGCCCAGGTCGTAACCCTCCTCGCGCATCCGCCGCAGCAGGCGGATCGTGGAGACGGGAGTGTCCAGGCCGACGGCGTTGCCGATACGGGAGTGCTTGGTGGGATACGCCGACAGGACCAGCGCGACCTTGCGGTCGGCGGGGGCGACGTGGCGGAGCCGCGCGTGGGCCACCGCGATCCCGGCCACGCGCGCGCACCGCTCGGGGTCGGCGACGTAGCGGGGCAGGCCGTCGGCGTCGATCTCCTTGAACGAGAACGGCGCGGTGATGATGCGCCCGTCGAACTCGGGGATCGCGATCTGGTTGGCCGAGTCCAGCGGGTTGACGCCGTCGTCGGAGTCCGCCCAGTCGTCCCGGCTCCAGGTCAGGCACAGGCCCTGCAGCACGGGGATGTCCAGGGCGGCGATGCGCTCGACGTCCCATGCCTCGTCGTCGCCACCCGCGCTCGCGGACCCGGGCGTCGTTCCGCCGGCCGCCAGGACGGTCACGACCAGCGCGTCGAGGGTTCCGAGAGCGTCGAACAGCTCGTCGGGCGCCGAGCGCAGGGACCCGGCGAAGATCGGCACGCCCACCCCACCGGCGGCGTCGATCGCGCAGGCCAGCGCATGCGCGAAGCCGGAGTTCCCGCTCACCTCGTGGGCGCGGTAGTAGAGCACGCCCACTCGGGGGCCGCCCGGCGACTGGTCAGACCCGCCCGCGTTCTCCCAGGTCCCGTTCCGGGAATCGCGTCGTTTGTGACCACTCGCCGCGGAGTCAGCACCAGGGCGCGGCGCTATCCCCCACACCGGCACGCTCACCGGCGGCTCGAACCCGGCGCCGGTGAGCAGCACGGTGTCGGAGAGGAAGGCGTGCAGCTGCGCGAGGTTACCCGGGCCGCCCTCGGCGAGGTAGCGGTGCGCCTCGGCGGCGGTGCCGATGGGGACCGTGGACAGCTCCATGAGGTCGGCGTCGGGGGCCTGTTCACCGCCCAGCACCACCACGGGAACGCCCGCGCCCAGGACGGCGGCGAACCCGTCGTCCCACGAGCGGCGCGAACCGAGAATGCGCACCACCACCAGATCGGCGCCCTCGAGCAGCGCGGGCAGGTCGGCCTCGACGTCCAGGCGCGACGGGTTGCCGAGCGTGAACGCTGCGCCGGATTCGCGCGCGGAGAGCAGGTCCGTATCGGAGGTGGACAGCAGTGCGATGTGGGGCACGTCGGAGCGTGCCGGGGCGTCGTCAGGGGACGCCGAACGCCGGTCGGGGCGCATGTTCTTCTCCAAACCCTCGTGGAACATGTCGCCGTGGCCGGTCTCCTGGCTTCCGCATCAACGCCGCGCGACCGACCTTCCCGGGCTCTCGCCCAGTGGCCTCCGCCCCACGCGTGGGACGGACGAGGGTCGCGTGACTCCGCGACTACAGTGGCGAGGGCCGCGCCGGCTTTTCCTCCGGCTTCCCGAGCACCACGGCACGGCGAGCCTATCCGCCGGCCGAGTCCGTCTTCGCCTTCGGTCCCTCGCGTCATTTCGCGGGAGACAGTGCCGTCAGTAGACGACTTCACCACGCCGCATCGCGCGTGAGCCGAATATTGCTAGCGTATGCGCTAGCGCTAACCGCCCTTGACGGCTGGCGAGTTCAGGGAGGAGCAGTCATGAGCGATATCGATCCCCGTCGCTACTCGTACCGAGTTCAGTGGTCGCCCGACGACGACGAGTACGTCGCCACCGTCCTGGAGTTCCCGTCGCTGTCCTACCTCGAGCAGGACCAGACCGAAGCTCTCCAGGGACTCGTGAAGCTGGTCGCCGATGTCATCGCCGACCTCGCCGACTCGGGCGAGAAGGTCCCCCTCCCGTTCGCCGAACGCACCTACAGCGGCACCATCTACGTCCGCACCTCGGCGGAGGTCCACCGCCGTTTGGTGATGGAGGCGGCAGAAAACCACGTCTCTCTCAATCAGTGGGCGGCCCAGCGACTGGCCAGCGCATAGCCTGGCCCCTGCGCGGTAGCGGCCACCCCGGTGCACACTGTCCGGCGTGAGCATCTCCGAACCCACCCGCCGGACCCGCGGCGACCTGTGCCCGGGAGTGTTGCGGCCGTGGCCTGCCTCCGACGGCGCACTGGTCCGCCTGCGCGTCCCGGGCGGCCGCGTCTCGCCGGCGTCCCTGGCCGCGCTGCACGGAGTCGCCGTGCGATATGGCGACGACGACAACGTGCACCTCACGTCACGCGCGAACCTGCAGCTCCGGGCCCTGCCGGTCGGTCAGGATGGGCAGCTTCCGGGTGACGTGGTGTCGGCGATCGCCGCGACCGGCCTCCTGCCCGCCCCCGGGCACGAGCTGGTGCGGAACGTGATGGTCTCGCCGCTGACGGGGTTGGGGGAGCTGGTCGGCGGGCAGTCCGGCGGCCGGGCGGACCTGCGGCCGGTGACCGACGCCCTGGATGCCGGGCTGCTGGCCGATCCAGCGCTCGGGGGTCTGCCGGGCCGGTTCCTGTTCGTCCTGGACGACGGCTCCGGCGACCTCATCGAGCGCTCGTGCGACCTCGGCCTGGTCGCCCTGGATGGAGACACCGCGCAGCTGCGCGTGGGCGATCGGTGGTCGGAGGTGGTGCCGCTGTCCGGCGCCGCCGACCGGCTGGTCGAGCTGGCTCGCGCGTTCATTCAGGCCCGCGGCACCGGGCCGGACGCGCCGTGGCACGTGCGCGAACTGGCCGCTGACCTGCTCGTCGATCGGGGCGCGCCAGTCGCCGCCCCGGATCCGCGGCTGCCCGAGCCGACCCCGCCGCTGCCGTACGGCCCGGTCCCCGACTCGGACGGGCGGATCGAGCACGTCGAGGCACCGGAAGGAGTCCTCGGCCGTGACCTCATCGCCCGGCTCAACGGCAGCGACGTCTCCGAGCTCATCGTCACCCCGTGGCGCGGGGTGCTGGCCGTGCGCGCGTAGGCTGCGAGCTGTCCCACGGCGAGGAACCCGGTGAAAGTCCGGGGCGGTTCCGCCACTGTGAGGTCCTTCCGCGCGAGGGGCCCAGCCAGATACTCACCGGGGATCAGCGCCGCTCATGCCGCGGCGCTGCGACTTCTCACACCGGGGCGAGAACCCCGAGGAGGACCTGATGAGTGCTGCCTTGAGGCCGCCGCGTCGCTACGACTACGTCGACGACGGGCCCGCCATCTATCTCGACTCCTTCGCCACCATCCGGCACGAGACGGACCTGTCCGGCGTCCCCGCCGACGCCGAGCGGCTGGCCGTGCGGATGATCCACGGCACCGGGCAGACCGACCTCACCCGCGACCTGCAGATCCATCCGCATCTCGTCTCCGCGGCGCGGGCAGCCCTCTACGCCGGCGCGCCCATTCTGTGCGACGCCCACATGGTGGCCTCCGGCGTCACCCGCGCTCGCCTGCCCCGCGACAACGACGTGGTGTGCACCCTCTCGGACCCCAGCGTCCGCGACCTGGCCGCACAGATGGGCACCACCCGTTCCGCCGCCGCCCTGTCGCTGTGGGGCGATCGACTCGACGGCGCCGTGGTCGCGATCGGCAACGCGCCCACCGCCCTGTTCTACCTGCTGGAGATGTTGCTCGACGGCGCTCCCCGTCCGGCAGCTATCGTCGGCTGCCCGGTTGGCTTCATCGGCGCGGCCGAGTCCAAGTCTGCGCTCGCTTCGTTCGCCAGCGATCACGGCATCGACATCCCGTATGTCACCGTCCACGGCCGCCGCGGCGGCTCGGCCATGACCGCCTCCGCGCTCAACGCCCTGGCCCAGGAGGCGGAGTGACCAGCACCAGGACCGTTGAGGCCCCCGCACTCGACTCCGTCGTCCCCGGCCGCCTCTACGGGGTGGGCGTGGGTCCCGGCGACCCCGAGCTGCTCACCCTCAAAGCCGCCCGTCTCATCGGAGCCGCCGACGTCGTCGCCTTTCACGCCGGTCGCGGCAAGGAGTCCAACGCGCGCCGCATCGCAGCCGACCTGATCCCTGCCGACGCGATCGAGGAGCGGCTCGAATACCCCGTGACCACGGGACTCACCGATCACCCCGGCGGATATGCGGGAGCGATCGCGGACTTCTACGAGCGCAGCGCCCATCGCCTGGCCGAGCACCTCGCCGCCGGCCGCGACGTCGTGCTGCTCTCCGAAGGGGACCCGCTGTTCTACGGGTCCTTCATGTACATGCACGACCGACTCGCTCCTCGGTTCGAGACCGAGATCGTCCCGGGCATCCCGGCGTTCGCCGCCGCCACGGCCGCGGCCGCGACTCCGCTGGTCCGGCAGACCGACGTCCTCACGGTCCTGCCGGGCACGCTGCCCGAGCCCGAGCTCGCCCGCCGCCTGGCCGACACCGATGGCGCGATCATCATGAAGCTCGGCCGCAACTTCCCCGCCGTCCGCCGGGCGCTGGAGACCGCCGGCCGGATCGACGGCGCGGTGTACGTCGAGCGCGCCTCGATGAGCGCCGAGCAGTTCCACGCCGTGGCCGACGTCGACCCGGATTCGGTCCCCTACTTCTCGCTCATCGTGGTCCCCGGCGATTCGCGCCACGAGGACCCGACCGGGCGTCGCGGGGTTCCCTTGTCCAGCGCTGGCAGGCCTGCCGCCGCCCCCGCTTCGCCAGCATCTCCTGCTGCAGCCGGCGGCCCGGTCGTCCACGTGCTGGGCCTGGGCCCCGGCCCGGACTGCTGGATCACTCCCGAGGTGACCGAGGTTCTCTCGCAGGTCGACCACGTCGTCGGCTACGCGCCCTACGTCAACCGCGTCCCCCAACGGGCCGGTCTCACCCGTCACGCCTCGGGCAATACGGTCGAGGTGGACCGGGCCCGCTTCGCGCTGGGCCTGGCGCTGTCCGGTGAGCGGGTCGCGGTGGTCTCCGGCGGCGACGCGGGCGTGTTCGGTATGGCCTCGGCCGTGTTCGAGGCCGCCGAGGACCCCGCCTACGCCTCGGTCGACATCCGTGTCGCGCCCGGCGTCTCCGCCGTCCAAGCGGTGTCCGCCCGAGCGGGCGCGCCGATCGGCGCGGACTTCGCGGTCGTCAGTCTTTCGGATCGCCTCAAGCCATGGTCTGTCATCGAGCGCCGCCTAGATGCGATCGCCGCTGCCGACCTGGTGCTGGCAATCTACAACCCAGCTTCGCGTTCCCGCACCCACCAGGTGGCCGATGCCCGCGAGGTCCTGCTCCGTCATCGCTGCCCGACTACGCCCGTGATCGTGGGCCGCGACGTCGGCCGCACCGAGGAGTCGCTCACGGTCACCACGCTCGGCGACCTCGACTGCGCCTCGATCGACATGAAATGCCTGCTCATCGTGGGGGCGTCGGGTTCCCGGGTTACCGCCTCGGGTCGGGCATGGAGCCCGAGGTTCGCTACCACCTGATCCCAAACCCCTAGCCCCTACCCCCAAGTTTTTGATTTTGGCTCCGATGCCATCGTGAAATAAGGAATACGGCGGGCCTTGCAATTGGCCGTGGCCCTACAGGCGAGATCAACAGCTGCCTCAAAGGATAACCCGAGAATCCACCGATGCTCCGCATGCCGCTGAACAAGGCCTGCCGCTGAGCAAGCACGTGTCACGCCAACGCAGGAAAAGCGTCGTACTTTAGCCTTCGATTGTCGAACGCTGGCTTCGTGCCTTCCAGAACATCGAGGGAAAAGCGCGCCACATCGACGTCGGCAATACTCCCACTACTGACAAAAAACCTACTATCGCGCATCTGACAATGGATGATCTGATCAGCGTCACCCACGATCGCAAGATTGGCATTGTGGGTCACTACGATAGTCTGCCGCCGGCCAGCCGCTTCATAGATTGCCGGAACGAGTTTCGATGCAATCGTCTCGTTATCCAAGTTCTCCTCTGGCTGATCCAAAAGTAGCGGGGTAGTCCTACGGTCGACCACCAGGTAGAAGAGTGCAAGTACTAAACCACGCTGCCCTGGAGAAAGCTGCGAAAGAGGCTGCCCATCGCCGGTCAAGCCAAACCTGACTTCGAGCCATGCCAAGTCGAAAAGCCCCACTAAGAAGTCTTCTACCGAAGTGCTTCCACGCAATGCACTGGCTGGATCGCGCGGTTCGCCGCTCGGCTCGCCCTTCTCATGTTCCAGCCTGGACAGCGCCTCTGATAACTGCTCCTCAAGCTGCGCCCAAGTAGAATCTTCAAGTCGCTGCGCAAATCCTACTAGCCAATCCGTGAAGTCGCCGTTCCTACGACGGTCGAGCGATGAAGAAAGTGACTCCCAAACAGGCAACACCCGCAACTCTGCATTAACTTCCAAGCCCGCGTTCTTTACCACCTCGGATGTAGCAATGAAACTAGATGCATGCTCGTAGAGACTCTTGACAATCGTCAACTGAGACTGTAGCGCAAGATATATCAGGTGAGATCGTTCGAAGATCCGGCCGCGACAACTTTCCACGACCGCTGGGGCCTCCATTATGCGCGCGAGCAGCGCTCGAAGGCCAGCCTGGGACCCCTCATCGCTCTCCGTCCCTTCCAACTTGGAAAGCCGTTCTTCCGCTTGCATTACATGCTGCCGTGCTCGTTCCCGGGCGCCGTTCGCTGCAGCCAGGGAATCCGCCACGCTTCGGCGATCCTCGTCGATACTTGCCAGGTCTTGATCGATTACTTCGCCTGCCTCTTCCAGTTCCTCCAAGTCATTCTCGGTCGTTGCCCTCCACTCGGCATAACGAGATTCATCGATCTCCAAACGGACGAGGCCCTCGCCGCCCCACCCCGGAATTCCCTCCGACTGTCGGTTTAGTTCACCGACATCGGACTCAATCGCGCGCGCCTTCAGCACTATGGCTTCGAAGTTCGCGAGGTGCTGGCGAGCCTGGGCCCTTGCCTGAGCATTTCCCGCCTGCCGTGCGAGCAGTTCTGCGCGGGCCTTTTCTATATCCTCCGATCGTTTGCGAAGCGCCGCCACCTCTCCATCCTGATCACTCTCTTGATCGAACTCCGACAGGGCCGACTTGGCGCTCTCGACCTCCATTTTGGCCGCATCGATTTCGACCCCCTTAGCCTCCAATCGGCGCTGAACCTCTTCGGCTCTATTCGCGAACTGGAAACTTACTGCACGGACATACTCGTCCACAGCGGATCTCAACTCGTCTTTAAGCCGTTGAATATTGTCTCGAGAAGCCTGCGTTTTCTGAGCCAGAAGGTCTTCGAAGTTCTTTTCACCCGATTTTTCACTCTCTGGAATATGAGTGAATAGTATATTCCTAAGCTCGGCCTCAAACTCGTCTGTCCCGCCCCCTCCTGGGTCGCCGTTACAAACGCGCTCGACGAAACTCTGAGGGAGATATTCGACGCCTACGGGTACGGACTTTTCGTACGGCTGGGTGAGAGGAACCTTACGTGAGATTCCTGAAGCCCAGATGACTTCAGCGCTATACCTACTGGCGACCTTTCGGTTCGAGGCACTTAGGAAGCGACTTGCACTTAAGAACGCGAACTCACCGTTCCTCGTCGAGTTGCCGCCCAAAGCGATGCAATCAAGCAGTGCAGATTTGCCTTGGCCTTTGTTTCCCACCACCGCGACGAAGCCACTATTGAGCGGAACGTCGTGATTAAACAACTCGTCTCCAGATTGCTCCGAGTTGACCCGTACCCGATCGATGAACTGCTCCGGATTCCTCCGTATTTTTGCCAGCGCCGGCGGTTCTAGTCCGACATAGACTCGCCGTTTAAACTCACCAATAGCGTAGGACAGGCCAGCGAAAGAAGGGGTCGAGTTGATCCAAGTCTGACAAGCACCTAGTCGCATGTGCTGATCTGAATCGGAGAAAAAGTGAGCATCGCTGCAGTCCAGGACCTTGTGGTTCACATTGTCTTCTCGAAGCCGCTCTACGTCTTCCTCCCACTTCGCCGCATCCTGATAAGCGGTGAATACAATATCGGACGAGTTAATGACCGTCTTCTTTGCAGCGATCGACTGGTCGTTCCACTTGATGTCCCGCCATTCGGTCTTCCCGATAGCGGTTAGCGCCTTACCCCTAAAGTAGGGCCCATCGAGCAAGTTCTTGACGTCTCCAAGGCGCACATTAATGTTGTTGAAGCCCTCCACAAGATCGGAGCTGTAATTGGCTAGCTGGTCGGAGGGTACCGTTTCTTTGATTCGACGTCCCAGATCAGCTAACGACTGTTTCGTGATAACGCCACTCCAATCCGAGTTCTTACTACCCGGCGCCAATACCACCTTGGCCTGAAGCGCCCCCACGAACTGGGCCCGAATCACGTCGACATTGATACTCGGATCGAAAATCACATGGAGGTTGACCCGTGAGAGCTTTCCACTAGTACCACCAAATTGATCTAGTCGCATCTCGATCACAGGGAAAATCGCCTCGATATTTTTTAGCCTGCCGCTTTTTTTCGCTCGGACGACTCGCTCGTATCCATCGAGGAACCAATAATCATTTATGCCGATTACCGCGACGTCTCTTGGGAGCGCCTCGAGGTCGTCGATGTAGCGTTCCCATACTTCGTCATTGTCAGCGCCATAGTGTTGGACGATCGAAGCAGGGGTGTGGACGTGGAGGTCCCATATCCGCCATGCAGTGCCCCGCCGAGTTTCAGACCCTGATTCAGACAAGAATTACCCCATGACCCGCTACCCGAATATCCGGGAGCGTCGATTCCGAGATGTTATAGGGGTGAATATATCGTAACTGGTCGACTCTCGACGCGAAGGCACCATGCTGCTCACTTCACCTACCCGTGTTGATGCCTCCAGGACTCAATGGGAGGTCTTCCGCCGCTTCGCCTTCCGCTCCGGGCTCGACGCGTACAGCCACGACTCCGCCTCCCCAGGCCGCACCAACGCGCGTCCGACCATGATCACCGCCGCCTGGCGCAGGCCGGCGGCCTCCACGGCGTCCGCGATGTCGGCGAGCATCCCGCGCAGCTCCACGCGGTGCGGGCGGCTCGCGTTGGCCACCACCGCCACCGGGCAGTCAGCGCCATGGGTGCGCACGAGCCGCTCGGCCAGTTCGCGGATGCGGGTGATCGCCAGGTGCAACACCAGCGTCGCGCCGGTGGCGGCGAAGTTCTCCAGCGCCTCCGCCGACGGCATCGCGGTCGAACGGGCCTGGGTCCGCGTGAGCACTACCGACTGCACCACCTCCGGAACCGTGAGCTCTACGCCCAGCTCAGCGGCCGCCGCCGCGTAGGCGGGCACTCCGGGAACGACGTCCCACGGCACGCCGGCCGCGTCGAGTCGGCGGGTCTGCTCGGCCAACGCCGAGTACAGCGACGGATCGCCGGAGCACAGGCGGACCACCTCGAGCCCGTCGGCGTGCGCGTTTACGATCTCGGCAATGATCCCGTCAAGGTCCAGGTGCTGGGTGTCCACCAGCCGCGTCTCGGGGCGGCAGTGGGCGAGCACGCCGTCGTCGAGGTACGTCCCCGCGTACAGGCACACGTCGGCCCTACCTAACAACGCCGCCGCGCGGAGGGTGAGCAGGTCGGCGGCGCCGGGGCCTGCTCCTACGAAGTGAACGGTCACGAGCTCTCCCCTGTCGCTGTCGCCTGTCCGGACTCGGCGGCCCGGGTCGCGGTGTGCCGTTCCCGGTCCGCTGTCGCGCAGGGCTTGACGGCCGCCCACTGCACCACCGCGCGAGCCGGCGCCCAGCCGGTGAACCGGCCGATCGAGTCGGCGTGTTCCACGTGGAACCTGGTCAGCTCGCCGCCGAACTCAGCTCGGGCGTCGATCACCGCGCGTTCGGTCTCCAGCGTCACCGCGTGCGCCACCAGCCGGCCGCCCGGGGCCAGACCGCCCCAGCATTGTCGTAGCAGGCCACAGGCGGTGCCGCCCCCGCCGATGAACACCGCGTCGGGGCGCGGTAGGCCGTCGAGAGCCTGCGGCGCGCGGCCGTGGACGACCTCCAGCCCCGGCACGCCGAGTGCGGCCGCGTTGCGCCTGATCCGAGCCGCCCGCTCGGGATCGGCCTCCACGGCGATCGTCCGGCAGGACGGGTGCGCGCGCATCCACTCGATGCCCACCGACCCGGCGCCCGCGCCCACGTCCCACAGGAGCTCACCCGCGGACGG
>NZ_JAALDU010000015.1 GCF_014145015.1 Dietzia sp. E1
CGGCCCTCACCGGCGGCGCGGCCCTCGCCGCCGCCCCCGCCGCGTCCGCGCAGTCCGCCGAGATCGGCGTGGACCAGCTCACCGAGATGGCGCAGGGTGTCGTCCAGGGCATCGGACTCACCCCCGAGCAGCTGCGCGAGTACGCGATCGACCCGGCGATGTTCGGTTCGCTCGGCCTCCCGGCCGCCGGTGGTGCGCACGCCCCGACCTACGGCCCGATCACCTCCGGCTTCGGCCCGCGCTGGGGCACGTTCCACAACGGCACGGACTTCGGCGCCCCGATCGGCACCCCGATGTTCGCCGCCAAGTCGGGCACCGTCGTCGCGGCCGGGCCGGCGTCCGGGTACGGCCTGTGGATCCGCATCCAGACCGACGACGGGCACCTCCTCGAGTACGGCCACAACGATCAGAACTACGTCTCCGTGGGGCAGCGGGTCAACGCCGGCCAGGTCATCGGGACGGTCGGCAACCGTGGCTACTCCACCGGGCCGCACCTCCACTTCGGTGTGCGGAACCCGGCCGGCCAGTGGATCGATCCCGTGCCGTGGCTGCGCGCCAACGGCATCGCGGTCTGATCGCGAGGGCCTCGCCGTCTGACCGGGCCATCCCGGCTCACGCACGCACTGCGCCCCGCCTCCCCTGAAGGAGGCGGGGCGCATCGCTTTGTGCGGCCGGGCTCCGTGCGCTTCTGACAGAGTGGGTGGGGAGTATCCACATCTAATCGAGAGGCGATCCATGTCGCAGACCGTGAAGGGCGTCATCGCCCGCAGCAAGGGTGCCGAGGTCGAACTGGTCGATGTCGTGGTGCCCGATCCGGGGCCCAACGATGTCATCGTTCGGGTGCAGGCGTGTGGCGTCTGCCATACCGATCTGGCGTACCGGGACGGCGGCATCAACGACGAGTACCCCTTCCTCCTCGGTCACGAGGCCGCGGGAGTCGTCGAGACCGTCGGGGACCGCGTCACGCACGTGGCCGAGGGTGACTACGTCGTCCTCAACTGGCGCGCGGTGTGTGGTGAGTGCCGTGCCTGCAAGCGCGGGCAGCTCGAGTACTGCTTCAACACCCACAACGCGTCGAAGCCGATGACCCTCACCGACGGCACCGCGCTCACGCCCGCTCTCGGTATCGGGGCGTTCATCGACAAGACGCTGGTCCACGAGGGCCAGTGCACGAAGGTCGATCCGTCCGCCGATCCGGCGGTCGCCGGTCTGCTCGGCTGTGGCGTGATGGCCGGCATCGGTGCCGCGATCAACACCGGCAAGGTCACCCGCGGCCAGTCCGTGGCCGTGATCGGGTGCGGCGGTGTGGGCGTCGCCGCGATCGCCGGCGCGCGACTCGCGGGCGCCTCCGAGATCATCGCGGTGGACATCGACGACACCAAGCTCGAGTGGGCCAAGGACTTCGGGGCGACCCACACGGTCAACTCGACCTCCACGGACCCCGTCGCCGCGATCCGGGAGTCCACCGGCGGTTTCGGCGCAGATGTCGTGATCGACGCGGTCGGCCGGCCGGAGACGTACGAGCAGGCGTTCTACGCGCGCGATCTCGCCGGTACGGTCGTCCTCGTGGGCGTCCCCACGCCGGAGATGCGCCTCGAGCTCCCGCTGCTGGACTTCTTCGGCCGCGGCGGGTCCCTCAAATCCTCCTGGTACGGCGACTGCCTGCCCGAGAGGGATTTCCCGATGCTCGTCGACCTGCACCTGCAGGGTCGACTCCCGCTGGAGAAGTTCGTCTCCGAGCGGATCGGCATCGACGCCGTCGAGGCGGCGTTCGACGCCATGAAGTCCGGTTCCGTACTGCGATCGGTGGTGACGTTGTGAGTGAGACCTACACCAGCGCCGGCTACGCCGGTGGACTGCGTATCGAGAAGGTCGTCACGAGCGGGATCTTCGCGCTCGACGGCGGCGAATGGGAGGTGGACAACAACATCTGGATCCTCGGGGACGACTCCGAGGTGTTCGTGATCGACGCGGCCCACACGGCCCAGCCGATCATCGACGCCGTCGGAGGGCGGAAGGTCAAGGGCATCCTGTGCTCGCACGCCCACAACGACCACATCACCGTCGCCCCCGAGCTGTCCGAGAAGTTCGATGCGCCGATCCTCGTGCACCCGGGCGACAAGATGTTGTGGGACGAGACGCATCCCGACGTGTCCCACCGTGAGCTGCAGGACGGTCAGCAGTTCGAGATCGCGGGCACCCGCGTCGACGTGATGAACACCCCCGGGCACTCGCCGGGCTCGTGCGTGTTCCACGTTCCCGAGGCGGGTGTCCTGTTCTCGGGCGACACGCTGTTCTCGGGCGGGCCGGGCGCCACCGGGCGCTCGTACTCGGACTTCCCGACGATCATCACCTCCATCCGCGAGCGGATCCTCACGCTCCCAGCGGAGACCCTCGTGCACACCGGTCACGGTGACGGCACGAAGGTCGGGGACGAGTCCCCGCACCTCGAGGAGTGGATCAGGCGCGGGCACTGATACCCCGCGCAGAACCAGCCGGCCCGCGGTGGCCCGCCCGGTGTGACGCCGGGTGGTGTCGCCGCGGGCCGGTCCCGTCCCGGCGGGCCGACCGGCTGTCAGACCCACCGCTCGGCGGGCCGATACGGACCGCCGACGTCGGGCAGGATGGGAGTGGTCTGACGCGTCCACTGGGCGCCACCCTCGCGACCGCGTCGGGTGCGAGAGGGTCGGACCCACGAGGAGGAGTCACCGACATGGCCAGGGTCACCGCCACCAACACCATCGTCATCGAGGCACCGGTCGACGCCGTGACCACGGCGATCGCCGACTACGCCCGGGTCCGGCCGCGGATTCAGCCCGAGCAGTTCAGCGCCTACCGACTGATCGAGGGCGGGCAGGGCCACGGCACCGTCGCGGCCTGGAACCTGCAGGCGACGAAGAAGCGCAATCGCGACGTCAAGGCGACCGTGACGGTGGACGACGCGGGCGCGCACTGGTCGCTCGTGGAGAAGGACGAGAACTCGTCCATGGCCACCACGTACACCGTCCGCGAGGCCACGGGCGGCTCGCTCGTCGAGATGACCACGTCCTGGGACGGAGCCGGGGGAGTGGGCGGGTTCTTCGAGCGGACCTTCGCGCCGGCCGGCCTCAAGCGCATCCAGCACCAGCTGCTGACCAACCTCAAGACCGACGTCGAGGGATAGCTCCCTGGGGTGGGTGCTGAACGGCGTAGCGCTCCGGCCACGGTGCGGAACGGTGCGGCGAGGTGGTGCCCCCGGTCGGACTCGAACCGACACTGGACGGGTTTTGAATCCGTTGCCTCTGCCAATTGGGCTACGGGGGCGAGCGCGGCGAGCCGCTGGTCGGTGAGTCTAACCGACGACCGATGAGCGTCTGTCCGACGCCCGCCCTAGAGTGGCCGTGTGAGCACCACGAGCCAAACCACAGACGCCACCACCGCCGCCCCCGCTTCCGCCGCCCAAGGGAAGGGGCCGGCGAGGCTGCTGCTGCTGGACGGGCACTCGCTGGCGTTCCGGGCGTTCTACGCGCTGCCGGCGGAGAACTTCTCCACCGCGTCCGGTCAGCACACCAACGCCGTCTACGGCTTCCTGTCGATGGTGGCCAATCTCGTCACCGAGGAGGAGCCCACCCACCTCGCCGTGGCGTTCGACGTCTCACGGGCCACGCTGCACCGCACGGCCGAGTACCCCGAGTACAAGTCGACCCGTTCGGCCGCCCCGGAGGAGTTCAAGGGGCAGATCGAACTCATCCAGGAGGCGCTCGCCGCCCTCGGGGTACGGACGCTCTCGCTCGAGGGGCACGAGGCCGACGACATCATCGCCACGCTCGCGACGGGCGCCGCGCACTCGGACGACGCCCGGATCCTCGTCTGTACCGGTGACCGCGACGCGCTGCAGCTCGTCTCCGACGCCGTCACCGTGCTCTACCCGGTCAAGGGCGTCTCGGAGCTCGCGCGCTTCACACCCGAGGCGGTCGAGGCTAAGTACGGCGTCACGCCGGCCCAGTACCCGGACGTCGCCGCGCTGCGCGGCGACAGTTCCGACAACCTGCCGGGGGTGCCGAAGGTCGGCGACAAGACCGCCGCCAAGTGGATCACCCAGTACGGCAGCCTGTCCGAGCTCATCGCTCACGCGGACGAGATCAAGGGCAAGGTGGGGGAGAGCTTCCGCGAACACCTTCCGCAGGTCCAGCTCAACCGCCGGATCACCGAGCTCACCCGGGACCTGGACCTGGGCGTCGAGCTCACCGACCTGGTCCGCTCCACCCCGGAGCGCGGCGATGTCAACGCACTGTTCGACCGGTTGGAATTCGGGCCCCAGGCCCGCGACCGCTTCCTGTCGGCTTTCCTACCCGAGGGAGCCCCGGAGCCCGCCGCCGAGGTCGAGCTCGAGCAGGCGGCGCTCCTGCACGCCGGCGAGGTCTCGGACTGGCTCGCAGCGCACGCGCCGGCCGGGCAGCGGCACGGCCTCGTCGTCGTCGGCCCCTCCCGGCCCGGCGCCGGTGACGCACAGACCATCACCATCGCCGCCGCGGACGGCGCCTCCGCCCACCTCGACCCCGCGGCGATCGGACCCGACGACGAGCAGGCCCTCCAGGGCTGGCTCGGGGACGACGCCGTTTACAAGGCGGTCCACGACGCCAAGGCCGCCACCCACGCGCTGATGGGGCGCGACCTCCGTCTCGGCGGCGTCACGATGGACGTCGCGCTGGCGGCGTACCTCGTGCGCCCGGGGCAGCGCAGCTACGGACTCGCCGAACTCTTCCAGCGCCACCTACGCCGCGAACTCCCGGAGGCGGAGGCGGCGGAGAAGCAGCTGTCGCTCCTCGACGAGGTCGACGACGCCGAGGCCGCCCAGAGGGCCGCCGACGCCGCCGCGACCCGCGCCCGCGCGGTGGTCGACCTCGCCGAGCGCCTGGACGTGGAGCTGGAACAGGTGCACGGTGCCACCCTCATGGCGGAGATGGAGCTTCCTCTCGTGCCGGTGCTCGCTCGGATGGAGTCCATCGGCATTGCGGTCGACGCCTCCGCGCTGGACGGACTGCGCGACGACTTCGCCGACCGTGGCCGGCAGGCGGCCGAGGCCGCGTACGCCGCGATCGGGGGCGAGCAGATCAACCTCGGTTCGCCCAAGCAGCTCCAGGTGGTCCTGTTCGAGACGCTCGGGATGCCCAAGACCAAGAAGACCAAGACCGGGTACACCACCGACGCCAAGGCGCTGGAGGAGCTGCTCGCCAAGGAGACGGGCGACACCCCGGGGCGGGCCTTCCTCGAGGCGCTGCTCCTGCACCGTGAGACGACCAAGATGCGGACGACCGTCGAGGGGCTGATCAAGACCATCGGCGACGACCGACGCATCCACACCACCTTCAACCAGACCGTCGCCGCCACCGGCCGTCTGTCCTCCACGGACCCCAACCTGCAGAACATCCCCGTCCGCACCGAGGACGGCCGGCGCATCCGCGGCTCGTTCGTCGTGGGTGAGGGGTACGACTGCCTGCTCACCGCCGACTACAGCCAGATCGAGATGCGCGTCATGGCGCACCTGTCCGGCGACGCCGGCCTCATCGAGGCCTTCCGCACCGGCGAGGACCTGCACTCGTTCGTGGGGTCCCGGGCGTTCGGCGTGCCGATCGACCAGGTCACCCCGGAGCTGAGGCGTCGCGTCAAGGCCATGAGCTACGGCCTCGCCTACGGGCTCAGCGCCTTCGGCCTCGCCGCCCAGCTCGGTATCAGCCAGGGCGAGGCGCGCGAGCAGATGGAGGCGTACTTCTCCCGCTTCGGCGGGGTCCGCGACTACCTCCAAGCGGTCGTCGAGCAGGCCCGGAAGGACGGGTACACCGAAACACTCTTCGGCCGTCGGCGCTATCTCCCCGAGCTCAACTCGGACAACCGGCTCAAGCGCGAGAACGCCGAACGTGCGGCCCTCAACGCGCCGATCCAGGGGACCGCCGCGGACATCATCAAGGCCGCGATGCTCAAGGTCGACGCCGACCTCACCGCACGGGGACTGAAGAGTCGCCTGCTCCTCCAGGTCCACGACGAGCTGGTGCTCGAGGTGGCGCCCGGCGAACTGGACGAGGTCCGTGGCCTGGTGGTGGACCGCATGTACTCCGCGATCGAGTTGGACGTGCCGCTGGACGTGTCGACCGGCACCGGTCCGAACTGGGACTCCGCCGCCCACTGACCGGGTCGGTGCGGGTGGGGGCGACCGGCGCGACGGAACCACGACGCGACAGAGATCACTGGGCCCGAACAGGTCGATTGGTTTTGAGCCGGTCCCCGTATGCCCTAGGTTCATTGCAGATTCGGCTTCCCGACGCCTGAAAGGGCACCCACATGACCCTCACCTCACGGCGCGGCCTGCGTGCCGCCCTGGCCATGACCGCCACCGCAGCCCTCGCCCTGACCGGCTGCACCACCAACACCGAGGGCCCGCAGGATTCGGGGGAGCCCCGCGAAGAGGTGTCGTTGGAGGCCGACGAGTCGATCGCCGCGCTCGTGCCCGCCGAGATCCGCGACAAGGGCGTCATCGTGATCGGCACCAACCCGCCGTACGCCCCCAACGAGTTCAAGGACGAGAACGGCGAGATCGTCGGCTTCGACATCGACGTGATGACCGCCGTCGCCCAGCTCATGGGACTCCGCGCCGAATTCCGCGAGTCGGACTTCGACCGGATCATCCCGGCGATCGAGGGCGGCACCATGGACATGGGCGCCTCGTCCTTCACCGTCAACGACGAGCGCCTGAAGACCGTCGACTTCGTGACCTACTTCGAGGCCGGGATCCAGTGGGCGTCGGCCGCCGGCAACGACGTGGACCCCGACGACGCCTGCGGGCTGAGCGTGGCCGTCCAGCAGACCACCGTCTCCGACCAGGAGGACGTGCCCGCTCGGAGCAAGGCCTGCACCGACGCCGGCAAGCCCGCGATCGAGAAGGTCCAGTTCGATTCCCAGGACGAGGCCTCCACGGCCGTTGCGCTGGGCAAGGTCGACGCGATGTCCGCCGATTCGCCGATCACCGCGTACGCCGTCAAGCAGTCCGAGGGCAAGATGCAGCTCGCCGGCGACGTCTTCGACGCGGCCCCGTACGGCTGGCCGGTGCGCAAGGGCTCCGAGCTGACCGCGGCCCTCGAGGCCGCCGCCGACAAGCTGATCGAGACCGGCGACTTCGAGAAGATCGCCCAGAACTGGGGCGTCGAGGACGGCATGATCGACGACGCCGAGATCCGGAAGGGCTGAGGGAACGCCAGGTGAGCACCGCGGAGAGGGGGGCCGGGGCCCCCGCGGCGGACGCCCCGGAACCCATCAAGGCCGTACCGCTACGGCACCCGTGGCGCTGGGTGTCGGCGACGATCGTCCTCGTCCTGGTCTTCCTGTTCGTCTGGGGGGCGGCGACCAACCCGGCCTACGGCTGGGACACGTACGCCCGCTACCTGTTCGACACCAGGTTCGGGATGGCCGTGTTCTACACCATCGCGCTGACCGTGCTGTCGATGACCCTGGCCGTGGTTCTCGGCGTCATCCTCTCGGTCATGAGGATGAGCGCCAACCCGGTGCTCAAGGCCGTGGCGTGGGTCTACCTGTGGATCTTCCGCGGAACCCCTGTCTACGTCCAGCTGCTGTTCTGGGGACTGATCTTCACCATCTACCGACAGGTGCAGTTCGGCATCCCCTTCACCGACATCGACTTCATCCGGTTCGACGACACCATGGTGCTCTACTCGGCCTTCTGGTTGGCCGTGGTGGGCCTGGCGATGAACGAGGCCGCCTACATGGCCGAGATCGTGCGGGCCGGCATCTCGTCGGTGCCGGAAGGTCAGGCGGAGGCGTCTACCGCCCTCGGCATGACGTGGGGGCAGACCATGCGGCGCACGATCCTGCCGCAGGCGATGCGCGTGATCATCCCGCCGACGGGCAACGAGTTCATCTCGATGCTCAAGACCACCTCGCTCGTCGTGGCGATCCCGTTCTCCGGGGAATTGTACGGTCAGGCGCGCGACATCTCGGGCGTCAACTTCCAGCCGATCCCGCTCCTCCTGGTCGCGGCCACGTGGTACCTCGTCATCACCAGCGTTCTCATGGTGGGGCAGCACTTCCTCGAGAAGAGGTTCTCGCGCGGGGCGACCCGCCAGCTCACCGGCAAGCAACTGCGCGCGCTCGCCGACGCGGACGGTCTCACGCCGTCCTCCCTCGCCGCGGCCGAGGCCGCCGACCCGTCCGGAGGTAGGCGATGACGCCGATGGTCAAGGCCGACCAGGTGGTCAAGAACTTCGGTTCCCTGAAGGTGCTCAAGGGGATCTCCCTGGAGGTGGCCGCGGGTGAGGTCCTCTGCCTGGTGGGACCCTCCGGTTCGGGGAAGTCCACCTTCCTGCGCTGCATCAACCACCTCGAGAAGGTCGACGCCGGTCGGCTCTACGTGGACGGCGATCTGGTGGGTTACCGCGAAAAGGGCGACAAGCTCTACGAGATCTCGCCCGCGGAGGCGGCCCGCCAGCGCCGCGACATCGGGATGGTCTTCCAGCACTTCAACCTGTTCCTGCACCGCACCGCGCTCGAGAACGTCATCGAGGCACCGATGCTGGTGAAGGGACAGTCGCGGGCGGAGGCCACCGAGCGTGCCCGCGAACTGCTCGACATGGTCGGGCTCGGCGCCAAGGCCGACGCCTACCCGGCGCAGCTGTCCGGTGGGCAGCAGCAGCGCGTCGCGATCGCCCGTGCGCTCGCGATGGACCCCAAGCTCATGCTCTTCGACGAGCCCACCTCGGCGCTCGACCCGGAGCTCGTGGGTGAGGTGCTCGGCGTGATGCGGGAGCTCGCCGATGCGGGGATGACCATGGTCGTGGTGACCCACGAGATGGGTTTCGCGCGCGAGGTCGCCGACACCGTGGCGTTCATGGACAACGGCGTCGTCGTGGAAGCCGGCAAGCCCGCCGACGTGCTCGCCAGGCCGACTCACCAGCGCACCAAGGACTTCCTGTCGAAGATCCTCTGAGCGCACGCGCCGAGCGCCGGCCGGGATGACCCCGGCCGGCGGGTGTCACGGCAGGGAGGCCACGAAGATCGCGGTGCCGGGGAAGATTCCGCCCCGCAGCGGGCTCCACTGCCCCCATTCCCGGTCGAGCCACTCCGGCCACTCCGGCTCGATGAGGTCCTGAACCACGAACCCGGCGGCGACCAGTTCGCGGATCCTGTCACCCACCGTCCTGTGGTGTTCGACGTAGGACAGCTCGCCGTCGTCGTCGTACTCGGTGTACGGCGAGCGGTCGAAGTACGGGAACACCGCCTGCAGCCCGTCGGGGCCCGGGTCGTCGCGGAAGATCCACCGCATCGGGTGGTTGACCGAGAACACGAACCGGCCACCCGGGCGCAGCACCCGCGCCGCCTCCGCCATCACGCCCGCCGAGTCCGCCACGAAGGGGATCGCGCCGAACGCGGAGAACGCCACGTCGAAGCTCGCGTCGGCGAAGGGGAGCCGCCCGGCGTCGGCCTGGATCAGCGGCACGGAGGCCGCCGGTCCGGACGAGCGGCTCGCCGCCTCCGCGCCCACCCGGAGCATGCCCGCCGACAGGTCCACGGCCACGGCGCGGGCACCCTGCCCGGCGATCCACCGCGCGCACGGCGCGGAACCGCTGCCGATCTCCAGCACGTCGCGGCCCGCCACGTCGCCGAGCAGGTGCCAGTCGCCCTCGTGCAGGCCCTCGGGGCACCAGATGAACTCGCCGTCGGGGGAGTGCGCGCCGAGGAAGTCGCCGTGTTCCTCGTGGTAGTCCGAGGCCTCCGAGTCCCACCACGAGCGCGAGGCTCGGACCGACTCTCCATGTCCGGGGGGGTTTGTGGACGTCACGGCAGAAGCGTACAGTTGACGGTCGCGTGCGTACGCGCTCGCGTTCAGTCCGTCCACCTACGATTCCTATCCACCTCGGAGCACCCCACCCTATGACCACCAACACCACGTCCCCGCAGGTAGCCGTCAACGACATCGGCTCCGCTGAGGACTTCCTCGCCGCCATCGACGCCACGATCAAGTACTTCAACGATGGTGACATCGTCGAGGGCACGATCGTCAAGGTCGATCGCGACGAGGTCCTGCTCGACATCGGCTACAAGACCGAGGGCGTCATCCCCTCGCGCGAACTCTCGATCAAGCACGATGTCGACCCGGGTGAGGTCGTCGAGGTGGGCGACGAGGTCGAGGCCCTGGTCCTCACCAAGGAGGACAAGGACGGCCGTCTGATCCTGTCCAAGAAGCGCGCCCAGTACGAGCGTGCTTGGGGCACCATCGAGGAGCTCAAGGAGAAGGACGAGGCCGTCAAGGGCACCGTCATCGAGGTCGTCAAGGGCGGCCTGATCCTCGACATCGGCCTTCGTGGCTTCCTCCCCGCCTCGCTGGTGGAGATGCGTCGCGTCCGCGACCTGCTGCCCTACGTGGGCCAGGAGCTCGAGGCCAAGATCATCGAGCTGGACAAGAACCGCAACAACGTCGTGCTCTCGCGTCGTGCGTGGCTGGAGCAGACCCAGTCCGCCGTGCGTTCCGAGTTCCTGCACCAGCTGCAGAAGGGCCAGGTCCGCAAGGGCGTCGTGTCCTCGATCGTCAACTTCGGTGCGTTCGTCGACCTCGGCGGCGTCGACGGTCTGGTCCACGTCTCCGAGCTGTCCTGGAAGCACATCGATCACCCGTCCGAGGTCGTCGAGGTGGGCCAGGAGGTCACCGTCGAGGTGCTCGACGTCGACCTGGACCGCGAGCGCGTCTCCCTGTCGCTGAAGGCCACCCAGGAGGATCCGTGGCGGCACTTCGCCCGGACCCACGCGATCGGCCAGATCGTCCCGGGCAAGGTCACCAAGCTCGTCCCGTTCGGTGCGTTCGTGCGCGTCGAGGAGGGCATCGAGGGCCTGGTCCACATCTCCGAGCTGGCCGAGCGCCACGTCGAGGTCCCCGACCAGGTCGTCTCCGTGGGCGACGACGCCATGGTCAAGGTCATCGACATCGACCTCGACCGTCGTCGTATCTCCCTGTCGCTCAAGCAGGCCGACGAGGACTACACCGAGGAGTTCGACCCGTCGAAGTACGGCATGGCCGACAGCTACGACGAGGCCGGCAACTACATCTTCCCCGAGGGCTTCGATCCCGAGACCAACGAGTGGCTCGAGGGCTTCGAGAAGCAGCGCGAGGAGTGGGAGAACCGCTACGCGGAGGCCGAGCGTCGCCACAAGATGCACACGGCCCAGATCGAGAAGGGCCGTGCCGCTGCCGCGGAGGCCGCCGAGGCCGCGCCGACCAACTACTCGTCGGAATCCGCCCCGTCCTCGCGTCCGGCTGCCGACGCCGGCACCTCCGAGACCACCGGCGGTTCGCTGGCCTCGGACGAGCAGCTCGCCGCCCTGCGCGCCAAGCTCGCCGGCGGAGAGTGATCGCCGCAGCCTGACGGCGCCCCGAGCGCCCGAGAGCATCGGCCACGGCCCCGGAGGGTCGCCCACCACGGTGGGTATCCTCCGGGGCCGCGGTCTATTTCGCGCGCCCGGAGCCGCGCACCCCGGAGTCGCCCGCCCTGAGCCGCGCCCCGGAGCCGCCCGCCCGGATTCGCCCGCCCGGACGGGCGGCCGGACGGTCACCTAGACTGCAGACCATGCTGATGGTGGGTCTGACCGGTGGGATCGGCGCCGGCAAGTCAACGGTGACGGCGGTACTCGCGGACGCGGGAGCGGTGGTCGTGGACGCCGACCGCATCGCGCGCGAGGTCGTCGAACCCGGCAGTCCCGGTCTGGCGATGCTCGTCGCCGAGTTCGGCGAGGACATTCTCGGACCCGACGGTGCGCTCGACCGCGCCGCCCTCGCCGCCAAGGCGTTCGTCGACGACGAGCGCACGGCCGCACTCAACGCCATCACCCACCCGCTCATCGCGGAGCGGACCGCCGAGCTCTACAACTCGGCCCCCACGGACGCGATCGTGGTGCACGACATGCCGCTGCTCGTCGAGGGCGGGATGGCCCCCGGATACCACCTCGTGATCGTGGTCGACACCCCGGCCGAGATCCGGCTCCGGCGGCTCGTGGAGCAGCGCGGGATGCCGGAGGAGGACGCCCGAGCCCGGATGGCCAGGCAGGCGACCGACGAGGCCAGGCGGGCCGTGGCCGACGTCCTGATCGACAACTCCGGCGACCGGCAGACCACCATCGATCTGACCAACGCCCTCATCGAGCTCAGGCTCAGCCCGTTCGAGCACAATCTACGGACCGGTACGCCGGTCGTCGGGGACCGTACCGTCGTCCCGTTCCGTCCCGAGTGGGCCGGCGAGGCCGAGCGGGCGTGCGCGCGGCTCCGCCACGTGGTGGGCGAGCTCGCCACGCGCATCGACCACGTCGGGCCGACGGCGGTCGACGGACTCGACGCGCCGGATGTCATCGATCTGCAGGTCACGGTGCGCGATGCGCCGGCGGTCGAGTCCGCGCTCGCCAAGCTCACCGGCGCGGGTTACGTCCGCGACCGTTCCAGCGAGCGGCCGTTGTTGCACTGGTGCGACCCCGCGCGCCCACTGGAGGTGTCCGTGGTCGCCGAGGACGACCCTGAGCACGAGTTCGCGCTGTTGATGGCAGAAGTGATCGGTGCCGATCCCGGGGCCCGCGCCGAGTATTCCGACATCCTGCGCCGGGCGAACCGCGAGGAGACGCGTCGCTTCGAGCGCACGTTGTGCGAGGCCTCGCGCCGCGGTCGCTAGGCCGCCGGCGCGAGGCCGCGAGGCGGAGAGGTCACTCGGTGGGGACGACCCCGTCCACGAGCTCGGAGACCGGCACCCGGCGGACGACTTGGGTCTCCAGCGGCCCGGGGGCCACGCCGCGCGCTGAGCGGGAGCGATCCGGGGACACCTCCGGTAGCCGGGTGCGTACGAGGAAGACGTTGTACGCGTTCCAGGTGGTGACGAGGTAGTACAGGTCCTCGCCCTGCGCCCAGGGGTGCATGAAGGCCCCGTAGACGCCGGGCAGCATCGAGTAGTCCACCAGAGTGGTGGGAGCACTCCACGGCCCCTCGGGGCGGTCCGCGGTGCGCAGGACCACCGAGTCGAAGCCGTGGGAGTACATCGCCGTGTACTTGCCGAGATGCTCGTTCCACATGGTGGAGATCTCGCTGGCGGGCGCGGGTAGTACGCGTCGGGCCGCGCGGACGTCCGACACCCATTCCGTGCCGTCCCAGTACTCGTAGGCCCCGGGGTCGAGCACGCCCGCGCTCGGCGGAGCGCCGGGGGCGTCCAGATCGTCGGCGCCCGGCGACCCGTCGAGGCGTACCCGGGCGACGATCGCGCCGCCCTGGCGTCCGGAGGGCGTGAGGTACTCGTAGAGGTGCTCGTCGGTGGTGAGGAACGAACTCATCTGCGCGCCGCGCCACGCGGCGTCGACACCCGGCGATCCGGCGCCCGTCGGGACGGTGTCGGTGATCGGCCGGGCCATCGAGGGCACGACGGTCCAGTTCTCGCCGTCGTCGGTGGAGTAGGCCAGGCCTGAGTAGTTGGTGGTCCACGACCCCGGCTGGCCCCAGTGGGCCACCGACATGAACCGGAGGTATTGGACGCCGTTCACGGCGATGCCCGCGGTGGGGATGATGGTCACCTCGCCGGGCAGCCCCGAGCGGGGCACGATGGACTTGGCGAGCCCGTCGGTGCCCATGGCGGCGGAATCGATGGTGATGCCGTCGGTGAGGTCGGTGTCCGCCGATCGGAACAGGACGTTCGACCGCCACTGGGTCCCGGGGACGGTGCAGTCGCCCATCGTGTCGCCGAAGGCCATGAGCACCCGGGGCTCGTCGGGATCGCCGTTGTCCCACATGATGCCGAGGTCGGTGCCGCCCACGCCGAAGCGGCTGACGGACTCGGAGGGGCTGGTGGGCCCGGTGACGAGTTGCTCGAACCGGGTGGGGCCGCGGAGGACGGGCACCGTGCCCTGCTCGCCGGTGATCCACGGCGGCATCCCGTAGACCGAGCCGACCACGGGGTCGAGGGAGCCGGACAGTCCGTTGCCGAGCGAGCCGGTCTCCAACTCGCGGACGAGTGACCCGGAGCGGTCGGCCGAGCCGAGCGCGCGCGAGGTGGAGCCGATCGACCCGGAGTCGCCGGACGACCCGAGGGAGCCGAGGGACCCGAGGGACCCGGTGGCCATCCCGGCGGCGGTGCGGTGCTCCAGCAGGGAGCCGAAGTTGCCGAACATCTCGCTGCACGGTCCCGCGGAGGCCGTCCCGACGCCGAGGGTGCCGATGACGGTGACCGAGGCGGCGAGGGTGACAGAGGCGGCGGTGAGGGCCCCGGCGAGGCGGGGGAGGGAGCGGGCCACGTCAGGCTCCCGGGAGGGCGCGACGCTTGACGAGCACGGTCTCACCGGTCTCGGCGGGGTCCGGGGTGTTGCGGGTCCAGCTGTCGTCGGTCGTGCGCATCCTGGCGTTGGGGTTCGGGAAGGTCCGCGGCGCGATGTCGGTGAGGTCCGTGTGCATGAGGAAGACGTTGTAGGCGTCCCAGGTGGACATCGTGTAGTAGAGGTTCTCGCCGTCGGTCTCGACGGCGGGGCTCCACGGGTGCACGAAGGCGCCGTAGAGGGTGGGGACCTGGCTGTACGAGACGAGGATGTCCTCGCCCGACCACGGGCCCCACGGGTTCTCGGCCTGCGCCATGACGATGTTGTTCTGGCGGTTGTTGTACAGCGCGATGAAGCGGTCGAGGTGCTCGCTGTAGGTGACGGACAGCTCGCTCACGGTGGTGTTGATGGTCGGCGCTCCCAGGACCGGGCGGGCGTCCCGGTGCTCCCGGGACCAGCCGGCGCCGGTCCAGTACTCGTAGGCGTCCATGTCCTCGATATAGGCCTCGGGCACCCGGGCGAGGCGCGCGGAACCGCTGCGGCCCGACGGCGTGAGGTACTCGTAGATGAATCCCTCGTGCTTGAGGAAGGCGCTCATCTGTCCGTCGGTGTGGCGGGTGAACTCCTCGCCGAGCTCGGCGGGCAGGGGCATCGGCGCCGTGCCGCGGCGGGCTGTGCCGGAGACGGGCCGCCAGTTCTCGCCGTTGTCGGCCGAGCGGGCGAGCGCGGAGTAGTTGGTGGTCCACTCGCCGGGCGCGCCCCAGCGCTCCACGGACATGTACCGCAGGTACTGGACGCCACCCACCTCGACGCCGGCGGTCGGGATCACGGTCGTCTCGCCGGGCATGTTCGACCGGGGGAGGATGGACTTGGCCATCCCTGGCCGCTCCATGGGCGCGTTCTTGATGCGCATGCCGTCCGACAGGGTCCGGTCGCCCGAGCGGAAGAGGATGTTGCTGCGCCACTGGTCGCCCGGCACCGAGCAGTCGCCCATGGTGTCGCCGAGGGCCATGTGCACCTGGTCCTCGCCGCCGGCGCCGCCGTTCTCCCACATGATGCCGAGGTCGGTGCCCCAGATGCCGAACCGGTCGACCGTGTCGTTGGGGCTGGTGGGCCCGGTGAGGAGCTCGACGGTGGTGGTGCGGCCCTCGAGCACCGGGATGTAGCCGGACCCGCCGTCGTGCCACGGTGTCGCCGGGCGCCCGAATGCGCCGATCGAGCCGCCGGAGGAGCCGCCGAGGGAACCGCTCCCGCCGCCGATGCCGGCGGGCGGCCACGGGTCGCACGGGGCGGCCGAGGCGACAGGTGCGAGGAGGGAGAGCGCCCCGGCCGCGAGGGAGGCCGTGGTCACCGCGGCCAGGGACCGCGCGCCCCGGTGGCGGGGAGGACCAGCATGGGTACGACGACGAGGGGGGCTCAGGGCCACGGTGTTCTCCAGACGACACGACGAGAGGTGAGGAAGAGTCAACAGTACGGTAGTTGTCGCCTGTGACATCGGTCGGGAGATCGCCGGTGGGCGGGGGTGGGCGAGTGCTCGTACGCTGGTGGCATGGCCTTCGCGACCGAGATCCCCGACGACGGGATCCCCGCCGACCCGACCGTCCTCTCGTACTCGGAATTCCGACCGATCGGCGACGTCGAACGCAGCACCAACCGCTTCGAGGTGGTCAGCGAGTTCACGCCGTCCGGCGACCAGCCGACGGCGATCGCCGAGCTGAGCGAGCGGCTCGCGCGGGGGGAGCGCGACGTCGTGCTGCTCGGCGCGACCGGCACCGGTAAGTCCGCCACCACGGCGTGGCTCATCGAGAAGGTGCAGCGCCCCACGCTCGTGATGGCGCCCAACAAGACGCTCGCGGCACAGCTGGCGAACGAACTGCGCGAGATGCTGCCCAACAACGCGGTCGAGTACTTCGTGTCGTACTACGACTACTACCAACCGGAGGCGTACATCGCGCAGACGGACACCTTCATCGAGAAGGATTCGTCGATCAACGACGACGTCGAGCGGCTGCGCCACTCCGCGACGTCCTCGCTGCTGTCGCGGCGGGACGTGGTGGTGGTCAGCTCCGTCTCGTGCATCTACGGCCTCGGCACCCCCCAGTCGTACCTCGACCGGTCCGTGTCCCTGGAGGTCGGGCAGGAGGTCGACCGTGACCAGCTGCTCCGCCTGCTGGTGGACGTCCAGTACGAGCGCAACGACGTGTCGATGACCCGGGGCACCTTCCGCGCCAAGGGCGACACGGTCGACATCATCCCCACGTACGAGGAGCTCGCGGTCCGCATCGAGTTCTTCGGTGACGAGGTCGACGCGCTGTACTACATCCACCCGCTGACCGGCGACGTGGTCCGCCGGGTCGACGAGGTGCGCATCTTCCCGGCCACCCACTACGTCGCGGGGCCGGAGCGGATGGCCAAGGCGATCGCGTCGATCGAGGAGGAGCTGGAGGTCCGGCTCGCCGAGCTGGAGAACCAGGGCAAACTGCTCGAGGCCCAGCGACTGCGCATGCGGACGTCCTACGACATCGAGATGATGCAGCAGGTGGGGTTCTGCTCGGGCATCGAGAACTACTCCCGTCACATCGACGGCCGGCCCGCGGGCAGTTCGCCGGCGACCCTCATCGACTACTTCCCCGAGGACTTCCTCACGGTCATCGACGAGTCCCACGTGACGGTCCCGCAGATCGGCGCGATGTACGAGGGCGACGCCTCCCGGAAGCGCAACCTCGTCGACTTCGGCTTCCGTCTGCCGTCGGCTCTCGACAACCGGCCGCTGACGTGGGAGGAGTTCTCCGACCGGGTGGGACAGACCGTGTACCTCTCCGCGACGCCGGGCCCGTACGAGATGGGCCGCACGGGCGGTGAGTTCGTCGAGCAGGTGATCCGGCCGACCGGCCTCGTCGACCCGAAGATCGTCGTCAAGCCCACCAAGGGGCAGATCGACGACCTCATCGGCGAGATCCGCGCGCGCGCCGAGCGCGACGAGCGCGTACTGGTGACCACGCTGACCAAGAAGATGTCCGAGGACCTCACGGACTACCTGCTCGAGCTCGGCGTGCGGGTACGGTACCTGCACTCGGAGATCGACACGCTGCAGCGCGTCGAACTCCTGCGGGACCTGCGTCGCGGCGAGTACGACGTGCTGGTGGGCATCAACCTCCTGCGCGAGGGCCTCGACCTGCCCGAGGTGTCCCTCGTGGCGATCCTCGACGCGGACAAGGAGGGGTTCCTCCGGTCGAGCACCTCGCTCATCCAGACGATCGGACGCGCCGCGCGAAACGTCTCCGGCGAGGTCCACATGTACGCCGACACCATCACGGACTCGATGCGGTACGCGATGGAGGAGACCGAGCGGCGCCGCGAGAAGCAGATCGCCTACAACACCGAACACGGCATCGACCCGCAGCCCCTGCGCAAGAAGATCGCCGACATCCTCGACCGGGTCGGGGAGGAGCGCGGTGACACCGCCGACGGCGCGGACCGTCCGGAGCTGCTCGGCGCGCGTGCGGTGGGGGACGCCGCCCGGCCGCGCAAGGAACTCGAGAAGCTCATCGAGGAGATGACCGAGCAGATGATGTCGGCCGCCACGGACCTGAGGTTCGAGCTGGCGGGCCGACTCCGCGACGAGGTCGCCGAGCTGCGTAAAGAGCTCAAGGGGATGCGCGAGGCCGGAATCGACTGACCCGGACGGTGCGGCCACGCGCGCCCGGCCCGCAGTGCGGACCGCGCTTACCGTGCACGGTAGCGCCCGCCTGGGACTACGCTGTGTGCAACGTGTTCCCGAGGAGAGGAAGCAAATGAGCGCCTACACCAAGGTGGTGGTGGGAACCGACGGCTCCGAGTCGTCCTACCGCGCCGTCGATCGCGCCGCCCGACTGGCCGCCGACGCCGGGGCGACGCTCGTGATCGCCTGCGCGTACGTGCCCGCCGACCCGCGGTCGGTCAGCCAGGCCGCCGATCAGCTGGGTGACGACGCCTACCAGATCCGTGGGGACAATCCCGCCGAGGACATCGTCCGGGGCGCCCGCGAGCGCGCTCTCGCCGCCGGGGCCGCGCAGCTCGAGACGCGCACGGTCCGCGGGGCGCCGGTGGAGTCGCTGATCAAGCTGGCCGACGAGGTGGGCGCGGATCTTCTCGTGGTGGGCAACAAGGGGCTGAACTCGCTGACCGGGCGGCTGCTCGGGTCGGTGCCCGCCGACGCGGCCCGCCGCGCCACCTGCGACGTGCTCATCGTCCACACCACCTAGGAGACTGCTGAACAATCAGGGTGTCCGCCCC
>NZ_JAALDU010000159.1 GCF_014145015.1 Dietzia sp. E1
TCGCCCCGATGAGGGGATAGGCGAGCACGTCGACGACCTTGGGCACCAGCACGAGCACCGTCGCCACCGCCGCGGCGACCCCGATCGAGTCGGTAAGGTAGTACGCCAACACCAGGCCGGGCAGCGTGCCGAACGCGCCCGTGCCCAGGCTGCCCGCGGCGTACGAGGCCAGGACCGGGGCCGTGGTGGCGCGGTCGCGCGCTACCCGGTCAGGCGCGTCGGCCGCGTCGGTGGTTGTCATGGACCGACTCTAGGACCCGCCGCGCCCGTTCCGCCGGACTTCGCCGGCGGATCCGGCGCGGGCTCAGCCGCGCCAGTCGAAGACGTCCGGGTCCGGGCCGGAACGCGTGCCGTTGTGCAACGCCGAGACCGAGGCCATCTGCTCGTCGGTCAGCTCGAAATCGAACAGCTCGAGGTTCTCCCGCATCCGCGCCGGGCTGGACGACTTGGGGAACACGATGTCCCCGCGCTGCAGGACCCACCGCAGCACCACCTGGGAGACGGTACGCCCGACCTGCTCGGCCAGAGCCGTGAGCTGCGGGTCCCCGAAGACCGAGCCCTGGGCGAGCGGGCTCCACGCCTCAACGGCGATCCCGCGCTCGACACACGCGGCGCGGAGCTCGTCGTTGACGAAGTAGGGGTTCGATTCGATCTGGTTGACCGTCGGGGTGCTCAGCCCGGCATCGGCGAGACGGGCGAGGTTCGCCTCCGTGAAGTTGGAGACGCCGATCGAGTCGACGGGCAGGTCGGAGCGGATCTCCTCCATGGCCTCCCAGACCCGCGCGACATCGTTGTGCATGGCCAGCGGCCAGTGGACGAGGTACAGGTCGATCCGGCCGCCGAGCGCCTCGAGCGACCGCTCGGTGGCCTCACGGGCGGCCGTGCGCTCGTGGAAGGTGTTGTTGAGCTTGGTCGTGATCCAGAACTCCTCGCGCGGTATCCCGGAGGCGGCCACCGCCCGGCCCACGCCCTCCTCGTTGCCGTACATCTGCGCGGTGTCGAGGTGCCGGTACCCGGCCTCGATGGCGTCGGAGACGACCTTCTCGGTGTCCGCGGGCGGGACCTGGAACGTGCCGAACCCGAGTTGCGGGATCGACCGCCCGTCGTTCAGTTCGATCGTGGGGACGTACGTCTGGGGTGTGCTCATGCGCTACAACGTACGCCGCGGCGCCGAGAAGAGGATCTCGCGCACGTCCACCCGGCCGATACGCGCACTTTCCTCTTCTCGGCAGCGCCCGAGCTCACCCCTGACCGGTGCGCAGCGACGCCTCCACGAGGTCCAGCATCTCGCTGACGTGCTCGGTGCCGCGGCCCGTGGCCAGGTGCGTGATGAGTCCGTCGAGGATGATGTCGAGGTAGACCCGCAGCACGTCGGCGGGGATGTCCGTGCGCATCCGGCCCGAGGCCTTCTGCTCCCGCAGGCGAGCGACGATCGCCGCGTCGACCTCGGCCTGCCGGTCCGTCCACCGTTCCCGGAACTCCGGGTCCGTACGGATCCGGCGGGCGATCTCCAGCCGCGTACCGAGCCACGAGAATTCGTCGGGGTCCGCGAGTATCTCCCGCATCACCTGGACGAGGCCCTGCTCGGCGACCGTGGCGGCCATCGCCGCGGCGTCGTCGTGGGCCAGGGCGAGGAAGAGGGCGTCCTTGTCGTCGAAGTGGTGGAAGATGGCGCCGCGGCTCATGCCGGTGGCCTCCTCCAGCCGGCGCACGGTGGCCCCCTCGAACCCGTACTCGGCAAAGCACTCACGGGCGCCGGACAGGATCTGCCGGCGTCGGGCGTCCATGTGGTCCTGGCTGACCCTGGGCATCTCACAACCTTTCTCGCGGATACACCGCGGCGGTGCGCAGTTCCTCGCCCGATTCAGGGAGTACCGCGCACCGCCGTCGATGTGTGAGGGGATCAGCCCTTGATCATGTTGCGCAGCACGTACTGCAGGATGCCGCCGTTGCGGTAGTAGTCCGCCTCACCGGGGGTGTCGATGCGCACGGTGGCGTCGAACTCGACGGTGGAGCCGTCCTCCTTGGTCGCGGTGACCTTGACCGTCTTGGGCGTGGTGCCGTTGTTCAGCTCCTCGATGCCCGTGATGTCGAAGGTCTCCGTGCCGTCCAGACCGAGGGTCTCGTGGGACTCGCCCTCGGGGAACTGCAGCGGGATGACGCCCATGCCGATGAGGTTGGAGCGGTGGATGCGCTCGAACGACTCGGTGATCACGGCGCGCACGCCCAGCAGGCGGGTGCCCTTGGCGGCCCAGTCACGCGAGGAGCCGGTGCCGTACTCCTTGCCGCCGAGCACGACCAGCGGGATGTCCTTCTCGGCGTAGTTCTGCGCGGCGTCGTAGATGAACGCCTGCGGCGCACCCTCCTGGGTGAAGTCGCGGGTGTATCCGCCCGTCACGCCGTCCAGCAGCTGGTTCTGCAGACGGATGTTGGCGAAGGTGCCGCGGATCATGACCTCGTGGTTGCCGCGGCGAGAACCGAAGGAGTTGTAGTCCTTGCGCTCCACACCGTTGGCGTCGAGGTACTGCGCCGCCGGGGTGCCCGGCTTGATGGTCGAGGCCGGCGAGATGTGGTCGGTGGTGACCGAGTCGCCGAGCTTGGCCAGGACGCGGGCGCCCTTGATGTCCTTGACGGGCTCCGGCTCCATCTCCATGCCGTCGAAGTACGGGGCCTTGCGGACGTAGGTCGACTTCTCGTCCCACTCGAAGGTCTTGCCGTCGGGGGTGTCGAGGCCGCGCCAGCGCTCGTCGCCGGCGAACACGTCGGCGTACTTGGACTTGTACTCGTTCGACGAGATGGAGGCCTTGATGGTCTCCTCGATCTCCTCGGAGGTGGGCCAGATGTCCTTGAGGAACACGTCGTTGCCGTCGTGGTCCTTGCCCAGCGAGTCGTTCTCGAAGTCGAAGTCCATCGTGCCGGCGATCGCGTACGCGATGACCAGGGGCGGGGACGCCAGGTAGTTCATCTTGACGTCCTGGTTGATCCGGCCCTCGAAGTTGCGGTTGCCGGACAGGACGGCGGTCGCGGTGAGGTCGTTCTCCTGGATCGCGTTGGAGATCTCCTCCGGCAGCGGGCCGGAGTTACCGATGCAGGTGGTGCAGCCGTAGCCCACGAGGTGGAAGCCGAGGGCCTCCAGGTCCGGCCACAGGCCGGCGCGCTCGTAGTACTCGGTGACGACCTGCGAGCCCGGGGCCATCGAGGTCTTGACCCACGGCTTGGCGGTCAGGCCCTTCTCGTGGGCCTTACGGGCGAGCAGGCCCGCGCCGATCATGACCGACGGGTTGGACGTGTTGGTGCACGAGGTGATCGACGCGATCGAGACGATGCCGTGGTCGAGCACCATCTCCCGGCCCTCGACGGTGACCTCGACCGGCTTGGAGGGCCGGCCCTCGGCGCCGGCGGAGGCGTCGGCGCGGACGGAGCCCTCCTCGGCGTGGACGAGCGTGGCACCCTCGGCCGGGGCGTCACCGTACTGCGTGGAGCCCTTCTGGGTGTCCTCGAGCGTCGTGGCGTCGTCGCCGACGTAGTTGTGGATGTCCTTGCGGAACGCGCTCTTGGAGTCGGACAGCTCGATGCGGTCCTGCGGCCGCTTGGGGCCGGCGATCGACGGCACCACGTCGCCGAGGTCCAGCTCGAGGTACTCCGAGAAGGCGGGCTCGGGGGCCTCGGGGTCGAGCCACATGCCCTGCTCCTTGGCGTAGGCCTCGACCAGAGCGAGCTGCTCCTCGTCGCGGCCTGTGAGGCGCAGGTAGTCGATGGTCTCGCCGTCGATCGGGAACATGGCACAGGTGGAGCCGAACTCCGGGCTCATGTTGCCGATGGTGGCGCGGTTGGCGAGCGGCACGGCGGCGACGCCGGCACCGTAGAACTCGACGAACTTGCCGACGACGCCGTGCTTGCGGAGCATCTCGGTGATCGTGAGGACCACGTCGGTGGCGGTCACGCCCGGCTTGATCGACCCGGTGAGCTTGAAGCCCACGACGCGGGGGATGAGCATGGAGATCGGCTGGCCGAGCATGGCGGCCTCCGCCTCGATGCCGCCGACACCCCAGCCGAGTACGCCGAGGCCGTTCTCCATGGTGGTGTGGGAGTCGGTACCCACGCAGGTGTCGGGGTAGGCGACGCCGTCGCGGACCATGACCGAGCGGGCCAGGTACTCGATGTTGACCTGGTGGACGATGCCGGTGCCCGGGGGGACGACCTTGAAGTCGTCGAACGCGCCCTGGCCCCAGCGGAGGAACTGGTAGCGCTCCTCGTTGCGCTGGTACTCGATCTCGACGTTCTTGTCGAACGAACTGTGGTCACCGAACGACTCGATGATCACGGAGTGGTCGATGACCATCTCGGCGGGGGCGAGGGGGTTGACCTTGTCCGGGTCGCCGCCGAGCTTCTCGACGGCCTCGCGCATCGTGGCGAGGTCGACGATGCAGGGCACGCCGGTGAAGTCCTGCATGATCACGCGGGCGGGCGTGAACTGGATCTCGGTGTCCGGGTCGGCGTTGGGATCCCAGTTCGCCAGGGCGTCGATGTGCGCCTTGGTGACGTTCTTGCCGTCCTCGGTGCGCAGGAGGTTCTCGGTGAGGACCTTGAGGGAGTAAGGGAGCTTCTCCGCTCCCGGGACCGCCGACAGGCGGTAGATGTCGTAGGCCTCGTCGCCGACCTCAAGGGTCCCCTTGGCGCCGAAGCTGTCAATGCTTGCTGTCACGTCAGCTCCACTCGTGGTGTCTATGTCGATTCGTCATCCCACCCGGAGCCGTCACCTCGAGCGTGTCGGGCGGCGGCGCCGGGGCGGACACACGGTCCATTGTGGACCCTGCCATCCGTCAGCGGCCCCCAATTTACCAGTACGGACGTTCTGTATAAACTCGGCACGCCCGAACGTGGGAACGGCACTGCGGTTATCGCGCCGTCGGCGCGTGGGTTCGGCGCGACGACGGCGAGATGGCACCATATCGGGCGTGGACAACCCCGACGATGCCGTGATGACGCTCGCCCGCGAGGCCGGGCCGATCCCGTCGTTGGGCGAGGACGAGGTCCCGCAGTGGCTGGACTTCCCGGCGGTCGTGGCGGATCTCGCCGACGACGGCGTCTCGGCCCCTGAGCCCTTCGTCGAGGGTCTGCGGTCGGTGGTCGAGGAGGCGGCGGATCGCGGTCTCGACCTGAAGGTGGTCTACACGGAGGCCCCCGCGGCGGTCTACACGGACGCGCGTGACGTGGCCACGTTCCTCAACGAGGAGTACGAGGGCACGATCCTCGTCCGCACACCCGCCTTCATCGGCAGCTCCAGCGACACGATCCCGCGGCACCGGCTCGAGGCGGGCCAGGACGACGCGTGGGAGGAGTTCGACCCCGTCGCCTCCGCCGCGGTTTTCGCGCACAAGGTCACGGCGCCGACCCCGCCGTGGGGGACCGTCACGGCGGTGACCCTGGCGTTGGCCGTGGTGGCGATGGTCGCCTTCGCGGTCGCCTTGCGCCGACGCGCCCACTGAGTTTCCGCCACGACCCGTCCGCCCCGGCCGTCGCCACCCAACGGCCGTCGACACGGGCGCCGCCCGGTCCGACGACACGCCGCGTCGCACCGCTGTGAAAATAGTTACAGCAGTGTATTTTACCGCCCGATGTTTCACATGTGTTCGCTGTGACTTACGGTGCTTAAGGAACCATCGGTTCTCCCGAGGCGGTAACGAACTCCAGTGGCGCAGGGGAAGGCATCACCGGAGCCCGCGCCGCCCC
>NZ_JAALDU010000160.1 GCF_014145015.1 Dietzia sp. E1
TTCCAGCCGATCGTCAAGCACGAGCACAAGACGCGGATCCGCGACGCGTTCGCCGACCTCATCGGCGGGCCGTCCGGGATCGACGAGCTCGACATCGACCAGGACCTGCACCGGATCTCCGAGGTGCTGTCCGCTCAGCTCGGTCAGCCCGTCGACTGGTACCGCGGCTCTGTTGCCAACCAGTGGCAGCGGCACCGCGACGACCACTCCCGCCGCGCGTGGCTCGTGCGGCCCGGCCGGGGTGGCGTCGGCCAGTCCGGGCAGTGGGTCGCGCAGAACCGCATCGCACTGCCCGCCTCGCACCTGCCGCGCATCCCCGCCCACGCCAGCCGGCTCGAGGTCTCCCAGGCCGTCGAGCAGGGCTACCCGCACCTGGACTATCAGGCGCGCTTCCAGCTCACCGCGGAGCTGCACACGTTCCTGTCCCGGATGAGCCCGCAGGACGTGGTGGCCACCGTCGCCGACGCCAAGCTGCACCTGGGCACCCTCACCGACGACCTCGGGTACGTGGAGGACGGCGGGCAGCAGCTCGAGCGGTCCGTGCTGTGGAGCTCCGTCACCCTCGATCTCGAGTCCCTGCCGAGCCCCCTGTCCGAGCTGATCGGCGAACCCGGCACCGTCGTCGACCTCACCGACGGGCTCGACGCGCTGCTGTCGGCCATGCACCCGGGGCGCCACTCCGCCGCGTCGCAGGTCGCGGAGGCCCCCGCCGCGGGCGCGGTGCCCACGCTGCCCGAGGTCACCGACGAGCTCGCTGACGGCCTGCACATGCCGCGCAAGGAGCTGCAGGAGATCGTCGACACGCTGCAGCAGCGTCAGCAGATCGTGTTCTACGGCCCGCCCGGTACCGGCAAGACGTACCTCGCCCAGGAGCTCGCGCGCTTCCTCGCCGGTCCCGACGACCCGAGCCGCGTCCAGCTGGTGCAATTCCACCCGAGCTACGCCTACGAGGACTTCTTCGAGGGCTACCGCCCCACCCTCACCGAATCCGGTCAGCCGGGCTTCGCGCTGCAGGCCGGCCCGCTGCGTCGGCAGGCCGCGCGCGCGACGTCCGAGTCCGGGCGGGAGCACCCGAGCTTCCTCATCATCGACGAGATGAACCGCGCCGACCTCGCGCGCGTGTTCGGCGAGATGTACTTCCTGCTCGAGTACCGCGACCGCACCGTCCTGCCCCAGTACTCCCCCGACACGTCGTTCCGGCTGCCGCGCAACCTGTTCATCATCGGCACCATGAACACCGCGGACCGCTCGATCGCCATGGTCGACGCGGCCATCCGCCGGCGCTTCGCGTTCATGGAACTGCACCCCGACACCCCGCCGGTCGCCGGTGTGCTGCGCCGTCACCTCGAGGCGCGCGGCGCGTCGACCGAGCCGGCGGAGCTGCTCGAGGCACTCAACTCGGAGATCGACGACTCCGACCGCGACCTGCGGATCGGGCCGTCGTACTTCATGAAGGACCAGGCCACCGAGCCCGGCGGCCTCGAGGCGATCTGGCGGTACGACCTGCTGCCGCTGCTCGAGGAGCACTACTACGGGCGACTCACCCGCGCCGAGGTCCACGAGCGGTTCGGCCTGGCGGCACTGCGCCGCAAGATCGGGCGGGCGTGACCACGACCTCGACGGGTCCGGGGGCGTCGCAGCTGATGGCCCTGGAGTTCGACGAGTTCGACCGACGGGGCCGGCTCGTCACCCTGAGCTGGGAGGGCGCGCAACACCTGTCGCAGACCGGGCTGGTGGAGGTCCTGCCCGCCGGCCGCGACACGTGGCGGCTCATCCCCAGCGGCGCCGTGGGGTCGGTGCGGGTCGAGGGCCTGTCCGTGCGGGTCCTGCCCGCCGCGAGCCTCGGGCTGACGCAGTTGTTCTTCCTGCTGGACCACGCGGCCGACGACGCATTCCTGTCCTCGGCGGTCCAGGCGCGGGACGACGACGAGCTGTGGCCCTCCGTCGCCGAGTCGATGGCCCGATTGGCGCACCAGGCGTTGGCCGCCGGGCTGCTGCGGGGGTACCGCAGGGTCGACGAGGCGCTGACCACCGTGCGAGGCAGGATCCGGCTCGGGGACCAGATCCGCCGCCATCCGGGCATGACCATCCCGCTCGAGGTCACGTACTCCGAGTTCACGCCGGACATCGCGGAGAACCGCATCCTGCGCACGGCCGCGCACCGCCTGCAGTTCCTGCCCGAGCTGCCCGACGCGACCCGCCGCCGGCTCGCCATGGTCGACGCCAGGTTGTCCGACGCCTCGCTCATCGGTCAGGGGGCGCCGGTGCCCGCGTGGACGCCGAGCCGGCTCAACGCCCGGTTCCAGGACGCGCTGTCGCTCGCGGACCGCATCGTGCGGCGCATCTCGGTGGAGGTCGAGGACGGCCACGCGGCGTCGGCCGCGTTCGTCACCGAGATGCCGGAGCTGTTCGAACGGTACGTGGAGGCCGAGCTGACCGCCGCCCTCGACGGGCGGGGCGGGCGGCTACTGCACAACCCCGTCGTCAATCTGGACTCCGGTACCGAGGCCGACGGTGACACCCCGTCCGGCCGTCACCGCGCCTCCACCGGGGACGGTGACCACATCTCCGTGCGGACCGGGTTGGTGTACGAGGTCGACGGCGAGCCGGTCGCCACGTTCGTACCGACCTATCCCACGGACCGCCGGACCCGCGCGGCCGAGCACTACCGGCTGTTGGCCGCCTGCACGGCGCTCGGCGTGGACCGCGCGTACCTGGTGTACCCCGCCCAGCGGCGTGACGATTTCCCCCAGCCGCGGCGGATCGTGCACACGGACATCTCGATCGTCGAGTACCCCGTCGACCTCTCGGGCGGCCCCGCCGACAGCCGTCGGGCTATCGTCGAGTTGGCCGAGCACGCGCGCACCCTCGCGTGTGCACCCGCCGCCCGCCACCGCACGGAAGGGAGACGACACGCCAGATGAACGACGCCGATGATCCCGCCCGCCGACTCATGGTGAGTCTCGCGCTGGCCGCGGTGGGGACGGTCGGCGCGTATCGCGGCGCGTACGAGGTGCTCGCACAGCAGGCCAGGATCGCCCGCCGGGTGATCCCGAAGCCCACCTCCCGCCCCTACGACGGCGACGGGCTGTACCGCCCCGGGGCGGTGTCTCCAGATCCGTGGCGGCCGGGCATGACGTGCGACGTCCACATGATGATCTTCGGCGACTCGCTGGCCGCCGGGCTGGGCGCCGACTCTCCCGACGAACTACCGGGAGTGCTGCTGGCCCGCGGTCTCGCCGAGGAGGCCGGCTGGGACGTCCGGTTGAGCATCAAGGCGATCGTCGGTGCCACCTCCAAGGGGCTGGCCGGGCAGGTCGAGGCGATGCAGGTCGCGCACGGCCGGCCGGACATCTCCGTGATCCTCATCGGCGGCAACGACATCACCTCGCGCAACGCGATCGGCCCGTCGGCACGCCGCGTCGGGGAAGCCGTGCAGGCCCTACGTGATGGCGGTTCCCACGTCGTGGTGGGCACGTGTCCGGACCTGGGCATCATCAAGCCGGTGCCGCAGCCGCTGCGTTCTGTCATGGCCACGCTCAGCCGGCGGCTGGCCGCCGCGCAGGCCGTGCAGGTCCGCCGGGCCGGGGGCGTCCCGGTGTCGCTGGCCGAGACCCTGGCCCCCGAGTTCCACCGCCGCGGCGAGAGTCTGTTCTCCCCCGACCGCTTCCACCCCAACTCGGCCGGCTACGAGCTCGCCGCCGGCCTGCTGCTGCCCGCGGTCTGTGTGGCGCTGGGCGTGTGGGACGAGGTGCCCGAGGAGCATCTGCCGCACGATGCCGCCGAGGCCGCCGCGTCACTCGAGGCCGCGGACGTCGCCGCCGAGGCCGCCGAACCGGCCGACGCCTCCGGCCCTGCCGAACACCGTGAGTCCGTTGTCGCCCGCCTCACCAAACGCCTCACCGACTTCGTCCGCACCCACGAGGACACGGGCGACGAGGGCGAGAACGCGTTCCTGCATAATGAGGACGTGGACACCGATCCAGAGAGCACGGGGGATGCCCGCGAGGCCGCGGACACCCTCCGGCGACGGAGCCGGATCCTCCGGTTGGCACGCCTCACCCGGGACGACCCCCACCCGGGCGAACCGACCGACCAGACCTGAACCTCACCTGCCGCACACGAAGCAGCCACCAGACACGAAGGAGCCTTCCATGCCGGAAGCCGTGATCGTCTCGTACGCCCGTTCCCCCATCGGGCGCGCCAACAAGGGTTCCCTCGTGGGCATCCGCTCCGACGACCTCACCGCCCAGATGGTCAAGGCCGCGCTGGACAAGATCCCCGCGCTCGACCCCACCGAGATCGACGACCTCATGCTGGGCTGCGGCCTGCCGGGCGGCGAGCAGGGCTTCAACATGGGCCGTGTCGTCTCCGTGCTCGCCGGCCTGGACACCGTCCCGGGCACCACCGTGAACCGCTACTGCTCCTCCTCGCTGCAGACCACCCGTATGGCGCTGCACGCGATCAAGGCCGGCGAGGGTGACGTGTTCATCTCCGCCGGTGTGGAGACCGTCTCCAACTTCTCCAAGGGCACCGCCGACCACTGGCCGGACACACACAACCCGATCTTCGCCGACGCCGAGGCCCGCACCGCCACGCGCGCAGAGGGCGGCGCCGAGACCTGGACCGACCCGCGGGTGAACGGCCAGCTCCCCGACGTCTACATCCCCATGGGCCAGACCGCCGAGAACGTCGCCCAGATGACCGGCATCACCCGCGAGGACCAGGACCACTGGGGCGTGCGCTCGCACTCCCGCGCCCTCGACGCGATCGAGCGTGGCCACTTCGCCAACGAGATCGCCCCGGTCACCATGCCCGACGGCACCGTCGTCTCCACCGACGACGGCCCGCGCGCCGGCACGACCTACGAGAAGGTCTCGCAGCTCAACCCGGTCTTCCGCCCCGATGGCACCATCACCGCCGGCAACTGCTGCCCGCTCAACGACGGTGCCGCCGCCCTGGTGATCATGTCCGACACCAAGGCCAAGGAGCTGGGCCTGACCCCGCTCGCGCGCGTCGTCTCCACCGGCGTGTCCGGCCTGTCGCCCGAGATCATGGGCCTGGGGCCGATCGAGGCCGTCAAGAACGCCCTGCGGATCGCCGGCAAGTCGATCTCCGACATCGACCTGTTCGAGATCAACGAGGCGTTCGCCGTGCAGGTGCTCGGCTCGGCCCGCGAGCTCGGCATCGAGGAGGACAAGCTCAACATCAACGGCGGTGCCATCGCGCTCGGCCACCCCTTCGGTATGACGGGCGCCCGCATCACCGCGTCGCTGCTCAACAACCTGCAGGCCGAGGACAAGCAGTTCGGCGTCGAGACCATGTGCGTCGGCGGCGGCCAGGGCATGGCGATGGTGCTCGAGCGCCTCAGCTGATCCCACCCGGCGCGGCCTGAGCCCGCGCCACCCCGCGGCACTGCGAGCGCCCCGGGCACGCTTCTCTCGAGGAAGTGTGCCCGGGGCGCTCTCGTCGTTGGTCCTGCAGCCGGCTACCCCGGCGGCGCCCGCGGGGTGTACGAGGCGGGCCGGGCACGCCGGCCGCCGCCGGAACCCCATCGCCGCCACGCCCGAAATGCCGACGACCCCGGCTCCCCTCGCGGGGGCCGGGGCCGTGGGATTCGCCGGAACCTGACCTGATCAGTCAGGCAGCGCTACAGCTCGCGCCGGTCAGTCGCGGAAGTAGCTCATGAGGCGGAGGATCTCGACGTACAGCCACACCAGGGTGACCGTGAGGCCGAGCGCGACGCCCCACGCCATCTTGGACGGGGCACCGGCGCGCACGAGGCGGTCGGCGTTGTCGAAGTCCATCAGGAAGCTGAACGCGGCCAGGCCGATGCACAGGAGGCAGAAACCGATCGCGATCGGGCCACCGTCGTACAGCGGGTTGGTGCCGGTGAACAGGCTCAGCACGATGCTGCCCAGGGCCGCGAACAGCACGCCGACGATCGCGGCAGACATGAAGCGGGTGAACTTGGGCGTCACGCGCACGGCGCCGGTCTTGTAGACGAACAGCATGCCCACGAAGACGCCGATGGTGCCGAGGATCGCGGCACCCACCGCGCCGAGGACGCCGCCGGTCCCCTGCAGGTCGATGGTGAACAGGTACGTCGCCGCGCCGACGAACAGCCCCTCGAGGGCGCCGTAGGCCAGGGTGACGGGCGCGGAGTCCATCTTGCGCGCGAAGGTGGCGATCAGAACGGTGATCAGGCCGCCGATGCCGCCGACCAGGATGAACGGGAACAGCAGCCCCGGGTTCATCGTGATCAGGTAGAAGGAGATCGTGCCGACGATGGCGAGCAGGCCGAGCGTCGTGCCGGTCTTCGCGACGACGTCATCGATCGTCATGGGCCGCGTGTCGGCGGCGAACTGCGGGTGCGCCTGCGGGGCACCGTAACCGGCCTGGGCACCGAAGCCCTGCTGGCCGTACTGGCCCTGCTGGAAGGCGCCACGGCCGGCACCACCGAGGTGGGTGGCGCCGCGGGCACTGTCCGTGGACAGTGAACTGAAGACCGGGTTGCTGCTGGTGCGCATCGAGGTCCCTTCGGAATTGTCGGGGAAGGTCGTTGGTCGAGAGTCCCCGCCGGGTCACCGACGAATCACTCGTACATGTGCAACGCGCGGGCTCACCTGTGTGTTCCCGGCGCCGATACACATCTTGCCCGATCCGTTCGCCCGGCCCGGAACGACTCACGGAAACGACGACGACGACGAGGATTTCAGCGCCGAGCGATCCTGCGGTCGCTGGCGGCGCGGATCATTCGCAGGCGACACCGTCGTTGTCGCGGTCCAGTGTCGAGGCGTACCCCGGTTGTCCGCGGTACAGCGGCGCGACGCCGGCGGCCCGGGCCGCCGAACAGTTGGCGTAGGACGCCGCCTGCGGGACCGGCTCGGCGACCGGGGCGGGCGCGTAGGTCTGCGGCGGGGCGTACGTCTGGACCGGTGCGGGCGCGTACGTGGGCTCGGGGGCCACCGGCTGCCGGGGCGCGGACTCCGACTCGACTGCGACGGGCGTGACCGGGGTCGCCGAGGCCGGTGAACTCGTGGGGGCTTGCGTCACGGTGGTCGTCGGCGCTGCGGCCCGGGCCGTGGTGGTGACGGTGCTGGTCGCGGCCACCGGGCTCGAGGCCGGGGTCGGCGAGGGCGCGGGCGTGGGCATCAGTGCCGCGCCGACGATGAACATGGCCACCGAGACGGAGCCGACCACCGGCCAGCGACGGGTGAACGGGCGCAGCGGGGTGTTCCAGGTTAGCGGGCTCAGCGCGTCCGGGGCGACGAAGCCGGACATCGATTGCGCGGCGAGAGCGGCCTGCCGGTCGAGTTGGAAGTCCTCCTCGGCGTGGGTGCGGTCCTCACGCTCGCAGAAGACCCACCACCCGCCCGCCACGGCCATGGCCAGACCGATGAGCGCCATCGCCACCGACTCGAGGACGCCGCTGCCGAGCGTTCCGAGCGCCCCCACCAGTATGATCCCGCCCATGACCAGGCCGGCCCAGGCGAGGACCGGCTTCCAGACGGGAGGCGTGAGGTAGGTGGGCTCGGTCAAGGTCGGACGGGCCATGGAGGGCAGGACGATCGGCATGCTCGCGGTCTTTCGAGGGAGGTGAGGGGCCCGCGGCGGCCAACGGACGACGCGCGGTGAGGATGTGAACACTACTCCACCGCGCGCTGCCCGCCAAAGAAATCCTTATCCAGACCGGGGTCGGCCCCGCGCAGGGTCCACTACCCCAGCGCCACCTTGTGGTTCCACGATCGCGCGGTGCGCCAGAGGCAGAACGCCGCCACCGCGACCAGGGAGACCACGAACCCGACCGGCATGACCTCGCTGGTCGTGTTCCCCGCGGCGAGCTCGCCGACAAGGTCGAACCGGACGAGGCCCAGGGTCTCGCCCTCTGCCTCCCCCACCCCGAACGGGATCACGAGCATGCCGAGCAGGGCAAGGACCTGGCTGGCGATGTAGACCGCGACGAACACCACCACGGGCCCGCCGGCACCGAGTCCGGCCAGTCGCCGCTCGTGCCCCACCGAGACGGCGAAGTAGTAGTACACCGGCCAGACGAGGAACCAGGCCAGCACCAGTGCCAACCCGGCGGCGATCATCCACCCCGGGGTCACGGCGGTGACCGTGGACCACGCCTCGGTCAGCGTCGACCACGACGGCGCGGTGCCCCCGGACCGCTGCGAGTTCGCCCACCACGCGAGCAGCGCGAGCACGACGGTCAGGACGATCGCCGCCAGCGAGGCGAACATCGCCCACGCCAGCTTGGCCCGGAAGATGCGGGCCCCGCGGACCGGGATCGAGTGCGTGAAGTAGCCCGTCCGGCCGTAACCGGAGCGCCAGTAGTCGGCGGCGAGGGCCAACTGGACGGCCGGGACCGCCACGACCGCGGCGAGCATGCCCGCGGCCAGCCCGAGCTCGGACAGGAGCGGCCATCCCGAGGCACCGAGCAGGCTGCCCAGCACGCCGACCAGCGCGATCAACCCGAAGAGGGTCGCGAGCGGACCGCGCGTGCGCAGCCACTCGTGCTTGAGGAGTGTTGTCGTCGTCGCTCTCATCGGTAGGTCTCCCTGAAGATCTGATCGAGGCTGGCGCCGCGGCTGCCGCGGAGGTCGTCGGCGTCGCCGGAGAGCAGGACGCGGCCGTGGCGCATCATGACGGCGGCGTCGAGGATCGGCTCGAGGTCGTGGACGAGGTGGGTGGTGATGAGCAGGAGCGAGTCCTCGGAGAGGTTGCGTACGATCCCGTCGAGGATCACCTGACGCGCGGCCGGGTCGACGCCCGAGATGGGCTCGTCGAGGAGGAACACGCGCGCGTCGCGGGACATGGCCAGTGCGATCTGGACCTTCTCGCGCATGCCCTTGGACATCTGCTTGAGCCGCGCGGACTCGCTCAGGCCGAAGAAGCCGATGAGGTCGCGCGCCTTCTCGGGCTGGAAATCGGCGAAGAAGTCCGTGTACAGCTCGAGGCAGTAGCTCACCCGCGCGGCGTCGGGGAGGAAGCTCGTGTCGGGCAGGTAGGACACGAGGGCCTTGGATTCCGGGCCGGGGACGTGACCCGCGATCCGCACGTCGCCGGAGTACCCGGCCAGGGCGCCGGCGAGGATCTTGAGCAGCGTGGTCTTCCCGCAGCCATTCTCGCCCAGCAGGCCCACGATCTGCCCCGGGGTCAGGGTCATGTCCAGGCCGTCGAGGGCGGTGGTGGCGCCGTACGTCATGCGGAGACCAGTGGCCTCGACGAGTGTAGTGGCAGGGCTCGCGGTGGCGGCGTGGTCGGTGGCGCTCATGTCAGGCACCTCCGTCGTGCTCATCGGTAGTGGTGTGTTCATGGGTGTCCCATCTGTGATCGAGCAGCGTTCGGGCTTTGGCGTGCGCCATTCCCAGGCCGCGGACGCGCCGGATGAAGGCGTCGGCGGCATCGGTCGCGAGATCGGCGCGGACCTCGTCGATCCGTTCCTCGTCGTGCGTCACGAACCGCCCGGTGGCCCGCTCGGACCGGCACAGTTCGAGCCGTTCCAGTTCCGCGAGGGCCCGCTGGGCGGTGTTGGGGTTGACGCCGAGATCGGCCGCCAACTCCCGGACGCCGGGCATCTTCTCCCCGGCCGCCCACTCCCCGGTCACGATGCGCCGCGAGAACTCCCCGACGAGCTGCACCCAGATCGGGGACGAGTTGTCGAACTGCATCGCCGCCCCGCTTCCGTGTTGCTGTATTAGATGCTTAATACAGTGACATCAGGCGGGGCGCTTGTCAAAAAGTGGATGCTGACGAGCCGTTGTGCGGGGCGGTCCGGAGGCGCAGACTGAGGCAAGGACCTGCGGAAAGGGCCGGCCATGAACGCACTCGTCGTGTACGAATCCGCGTGGGGGAACACCAGGCTCGTCGCCGAGGCGATCAGCGACGGCCTGTCCCCTCACCTGACCGCCGAGGTGGTGGCCGCCCACGAAGCGCCGCCGCTCGCCGAACTCAAGGTGGACCTCCTCGTGGTGGGCGCGCCGACCCACGCGTTCGGGCTACCCCGCGACGGCACCCGCGAGGACGCCCACGCCCGCGGCGGCGAGCTGATCCCGTCGGGAGTGCGCGAGTGGCTCGACGCCGCCGGGCCCGCCTCCCTCGCGGTGGCCACCTTCGACACCCACGTCCGCCATCCCGACCTCCCCGGCCATGCAGGCAAGAAGGCCGCAAAGAAGCTACGCAAGCTCGGCTGCCACCCGGTGACGGATCCCGAGACCTTCTACGTGGACGGCTACCAGGGCCCGCTCCTGCCCGGCGAGCTGGAGCGCGCGAGGGAACGGGGAGACGGCCTGACGCGCGGCGACTGGTGAGCCGGGCCGGGTGTCGGCGGGGTGGGCTTCGAGGGAAGCGACGACGACGAGGTCGACCACCCCGCCCACGCCGCAGGTGCAGGGCGTGCCGAACCGGCAGGGTTGACCGATACCCCTAGGGGTATGTAATCTCGGGGCATCAGCCAGTCGGATCATCGGCCGGCGGTCGGCGCGATTCACGCCGACGACAACCCCACCCCCTGAGGAGTCTCATCATGTGCCGTCCCGCCACCTGCAAGAAGTGCGGCAAGACCACCTGGGCCGGATGCGGAATGCACGTCGACCAGGTGATGGCCGGTGTGCCCAAGGCCGACCGCTGCCCGGGCCACGAGTCGGACGTCCCCGCCGTCAAGGACGGCTTCTTCGCCAAGATGTTCAGCAGGTAGTCCCGACCGCCGCCGTCGAGCCTGGCGGAATTCGATCCGCATTCGATCCGCCCCTCGGATTTCGACCTGCGTTCGATCCGCCCCTCGGATTTCGATCCACGCTGCGGCCCCCGCGCGCAGAAGAAAATCCGACGGGCGGATCGGGGCGTTTCGGACAGGGACTATCGGGGGTCGTCGGCCGGGAGTCGTTGGCCGGGGGCCGCCAGTCGGGGCTCGTCAGCTGGCGATACCGAAACGGGCCGCGAGGTACGGGATCAGGCCCATGCACTCCGGTGTGAGAGCGAGGCACGCGGGCTCATCCGGCCCGGGGCCGAACAGAAAACGCAGCGGATTCTCGATCGAGCCGGCGGGAAACATCTCATCGGTCCTCTCGTGGTCAACGGGCGGGTCCACTAGGGAAATCGCGTGTGAGGTCGATCCTGTTATCGCCCTGCCAGCGTCGTCAAGGGCCCTTCTGCCGACACCGGCCCGATGCAGCTGTCCGGGATTGTGGCCAGCGAACACCACGCAGACGGCAGCACCGGACGGTATCCGTCGGGCACTCCCCCGCCCGCGATGATCTCGCGGTAGGCGTCGACGCCCGACGTGGGTTGGCGTGTCAGGGTCGGGTCGGTGAGCACGTCCACCCTGTACAGCCCGAACCGCGCCGAGTAGTCGCCCCATTCGTAGTTGTCGACCAGTGACCAGTGGTTGTAGCCGATCACGTGGTAGCCGTCCGCCACGGCCCGCTGCAGCCAGAAGACCGTGTCGCGCAGGAAGTCGCCCCGCTCGATCCCGTCGGCGCGCCCACCGTTGAGAGTCGGCATCCCGTTCTCCACGATGTAGATCGGTTTTCGCGGGTAGGCGTGGGCGTAGTGCGTGATCGCCTCGTAGATCCCCTCCGGCTGTGGCCGCACGGCCGCGAAGTCGTCCCACGCGGCGTTGATGGCGGTGAGGTTGTTCAGCGCGACGCCGTAGTAGTAGTCGATGCCGACGTAGTCCACGACGTCGGCCATCCTGTCCCCGATCAGCGTGTCGGTGAACTCGGTGGCCATGGGAGATAGGCCTCGTTCATGGTGACCATCGCGGCCGGGTCGGCCCGGTGGGCGGCAGCGTAGCCGAGCCGGTGGGCGGCCTCGATGGTGTCGAGGAAGCGGGAGAAGTCGGTGAAGGCGACCCGGCCGATGGTCATCTCGTGTTTGAAGAACACCAGCGGCTCGTTGAACGTCACCCACATGGTGCCGGCGCCGGCCCACCGGTCGGTGATGAGGTCGGCGAAGCGGCCGAACGATCCCACCGCGTTGTCCGCGAGCATCCCGCCCCGGTCGGCCAGCCACCCGGGGTAGACGAAGTGCACCATCGTGATCATGGGGGTCATGCCATGTAGGCGGACCGCGTCGATGATCCGGTCGTAGTGTCTGAGGGCCTCGTCGTCGTACTTCCCCGGCGCGGGTTCGATCCGCGCCCACTCCACGCTCAGCCGGAAGGTGTTCACGCCCATCGCCGCGGCGTTGGCGATGTCCTCCTCATAGCGGTTCCAGAAGTCCACCGCGTCACCCACCGGGTCGGTCTGACCCGTCAGCGAGGTCGCGTCGACATACCGCTTCCAGTTGGAGTCCGGGTTCGAGCCCTCCACCTGGAAGCCCGACGTGGCGACGCCCCAGTGGAAGCCGGAGCCCGGTGCGGCCGGTCGCCCACCAGGCTGGGCCGCTGCGCTCGGCTGCAGCTGCGGGGCCACTGCCACGGCGAGGACGAGCGCCAGCAGCAGCGGAAGCGCCCTCCGGATGATCGTCGGATGCCCTGCCCATTCCGCGCGTCCGCTCATGGGTGAACCCTAGGAAGTACCCCGGCAGACGGCAGCGGAATGACCCAAGTGGGCGAACCGCGAGCGTTCCCGACGGTGGCACGCCCCACAGTTCTGGCCACCTGGCCAAAACAGGTTGGCCAGGTGGCCAACCTCGTGTCAGGATGGTCTTCGCCGGGTGCGGATCTCCCCGGCATCGCTGCGTGCACGCCGCCCGCAGTCCGACCGCCCTGGAGAGGCACTCGTTTCCCCCGCACGCCGCTGGACGGCCCTGCTCGTCCTCGTCCTTCCCGTTCTGCTGATCTCGATCGACATGTCCGTGCTCGGTATCGCCGTGCCCGCGCTGTCCGCAGACCTGCGGCCGACGTCGAACCAACTGCTCTGGATCATCGACCTCTACTCGTTCCTGCTCGCGGGCCTGCTGATCTTCACGGGCTCACTCGGAGACCGGATCGGCCGCAAACGGATCCTCATGATCGGCGCACCCCTGTTCGGCGTCGCCTCCCTCGTGGCCGCGTTCTCCACCAGTCCGGAGATGCTGATCGTCGGCCGTGCGCTGCTCGGCATCGGCGGCGCGACCCTCATGCCGTCCACGCTCGGCCTGATCCGCGCGATCTTCCCGGGCCGCACCGAGCGACGCACCGCCATCGCCGTGTGGGCCACCGCGTTCTCCGGCGGCGCCGCACTGGGCCCCGTGGTCGGCGGGCTGCTGCTGGAGAACTTCTGGTGGGGCTCGGTCTTCCTCCTGAACGTCCCGGTCATCGCGCTGTTCCTCCTGACCGCCCCGTTCCTGCTCCCCGAGGCGAAGGACCCCAACCCGGGCCCGTTCGACCCGACCTCCGTCATCCTCTCGATCGCGGGCATGATCTCGCTGGTCTACGCCCTCAAGACCGGCGTGAAGGGAGTCGACGGGGCGGTGCTCGTCGCCTTCGTTCTGGGTGCTGCCGCGCTGGTCTGGTTCGTGACCCGTCAGCGCCGCCGCGAGAACCCCATGATCGACGTGTCCCTGTTCGGGAACTTCGCGTTCTCCTCGGCGGTGTCGATCAACGTGATCTCGGTGTTCGCGTTCATGGGGCTGATGTTCTTCCTCCCGCAGTACCTCATGCTGGTGCGCGGCATGGGCTCGGCTGAGGCCGGTCTGTGGATGCTGCCGCTCGCGGTGGCCGCCGTCGTCGGCACACTGCTGGCCCCGGTCCTGGCGCGGACGGTCTCGGTGCGCACCGTGATCATGACGGGTCTGTCGCTCGTGATCGTCGGGTTCGTCATCGGCACCCGGTTGGACACCGCCGAGACGATGCTCCTCTTCACGCTCCTGTCGGCCCTGTTCGGCATCGGCGTGGGTCTGGCCGAGACCCTGACGAACGACGTCATCCTCACTGCCGCCCCGAGTGACCGCGCCGGCGCCGCCGCGGCGATCTCCGAGACCGGCTACGAGTTCGGCGGCGCGATGGGCACCGCCGTACTCGGCACCGCGGGGATGGCCGTGTACTCGAGCCGCGTGGTCGAGACCGCTACCCTGCCCGGCATGGACGCCGACTCCGCGAACGCCGCTTCCCAGACCCTGGCCGGCGCCCACGAGATCGCGGAAACGATGCCCGGCGGCGGCGCTCGTCTCCTGGAGATCGCCGATTCCGCCTTCCTGGCGGGCATGGACCTCGTGGCCGCGATCGGTATCGGGACGGCGGCGATCACTCTGATACTGGCCTGGCGCGGCCTGCGCTCGGAGTCGCGAGCGGCCGGAGCGGTCGGGGCGGCCGGGGCGGCCGGAGCAGCCGGGGCGGCGCCGGTAGAGGATTACGACGCCGAGGCCGCCCACGCGACGGGAGGGCCGGAGGCGAACCTGCCGTACATGCCACCCGCCGCACGCGCGGACCCCGCCGATTCCGAGGTGACCCGTGGCTGACGCTCGCCGCGCACAGGTGCCGATCGAACAGCGCCGCCGGGAACTCACCGAGACCGCGGTGACGGTGATGGCTCGGGACGGGGCGTGGGCGCTCACCACGCGGGCCCTGGCCAAGGAGGCCGGGGTGCCCCACGGGTCCGTCCACTACGCGTTCTCATCGAAGGACGAGCTGATGCGCTCGGTGCTGCGTCTGGACCTGACGCACCTGTCGGACCTGGTCCAGACGCAGCAGGACCGGCCGGTACACGGACCCGACGACGTGACCGCCGCCGTGGCCGAACTCTTCGCGGCCTACGCGGATTCCGTCCTCGCCGATCCGATGACCGAGATCGCCTACTTCGAGTTGTCTCTGATGGCGGCCCGCGACGAGCAGCTGCGGGCTCTGGCCGCGCAGTCCCACCAGGAGTACCGACGGATCATCGTGACCCTGCTCAGCAGCCTGGCCGAGCGTGCGGGCCTGCGGTGGGACGCCGACGTGGTGCTGGTGGCCGAGCAGGCGATGACGCTGATGTTCGGGGCGGCGCTGGGTTGGTTCGAACTGCGCGACGACGCCCTGTTCCGGGCTGTGCTCGACGATGCCGCCGGGATGGTCGGTCGCCGACTCGTCTGAGTCGCCTGGACCGCTCAGCTCAGCGCACCGTCTCCAGCCGGCTTGAGCTCGTCACGGAACGCATGCTCCGTCGTCAGTTTCCCCGCGGATTGCCTCCGGGGTAGTGAGCGCTTGAGGTCGGTTCGGACATCTCTTTCGGGGTGTCCACCTTCACCTGGGTCTCAATAGAATCAGGACCGCCCTCGGACTCGGCCGACCCCCCTGTGTCGAGCCTGCGATCCGCGGCGCTCTGAAGCGCGCGACCCAGTGCACCGAGACGAGAGAAACTGCTATCGACCGCCCGGTCTCCGGCCGCATCAATTCTCTGCGCGGTCGCCTGAATCCGCTTGCCCAGCTCCCCGGCGGCTTCCCCCAGCGTCGGCCGCTCGGCTTCGTGCCATCCCACGGCCTGCAGCTGACGAGCCCGCGAGAATTCGTCGAGGGCGTTCTTCAGGACCTCTGCTGACTCCTCGAGCTTGTTCGTGGAGATCACCCGGTGGATCTCGAGCGGCCGGACGACTGACGCCGCGCTCAGGGTGGCGTTCACGGAGGTGTAGAGCTCTTCGTCGAGCCGGGCGGAGTCTGCCAAGATCTGCCGCGCGGAGAGGACCGTGGACTCCAGGAACTCCGGCTCCGTCCGCTGGACGTGCGCCACGCGCAACTGCTGGAACTTGAACATCGCGTCTTCAACCACTACGAGGAGGTTCAACGTCTCGTCGATACGATGCGAGTTCACCAGGGCGCTGACCGCGTCGGCGCGCTGATTGATCGGCGCGGAGACAACGACTTCGGCTAACGCGTTGGACACGTGCTTACGTAGCTGGTTCATCGTCACCGACAACTGGGAACCGACCGCAGCGACAGCATTCCAATCGGAGGTCGTCACGACTCCCGACTCGTCGAGTAGGTGGCAGTAGTGCGTGAGCATCTCGTGCAGCCCCAACACGTTGCCGACCTGGTCGGCTCGCGCGAGCTTGAGAAGAGCATCAACTTTGCCCTCCACGCGCTTGACGGCGCTCACGACCTCCGCGATGGCCATGCGGAGGGCGAACTGCACGGCGAGCATCTGCACGTTCACCAACTGGGCGGGATTCACCGGCTTGCCGGTGAATCGGACGTGGTGCGCGATCTTCGATCCCGACCTCGTCATACCGAGGTACGTATGAGCACCGTTCTTGGCCGGGATGAGCCCTTCACGGGCGAGGTGCGGCAGGCTCTCTTTGGCGACCTGCATGTAGACGCCGCCCTGCGCGGCCCGCCGGACTCCGTCGGCGACGGCGAGTGCGGCCGCCGCGTCTGCAGCCCGTCGTCCGCTGAGCATCGAGGTCGACACCTGGGCGCCGGCGCCCCTCAGCTGCTCCACGTAGGCCAGGGCCGCTTCCGTGGGGCCCGCTATGACGACCTCACCGTCTTCGATGTAGAGATCGAGTCCCACATCACCGTCGACACTTCGTCGGCCAGCGTCATCAGTCACCGTGTTGCTCCCCGTCCGTCGGTACCCGCGAGATGCTACGGGAGCGGTACGACGAGTTATAATTACTTGCCCGCATGGGGAGACGTTGCATGCGGACCCCGCCGAGCCGTCCCGGACATCACCGGGCCCTACGCCCTCCGCGCCCCGGCCCACCCCGGCCCACGCATCAGGTACCCCGCGCGGTCGCGCCAGGTCTGCGCGCGGAAGATGTCGCGCCCGATCGCGACCCATTCATGCGTGGCGATCCGTAGCGGGTTGAACGTGTCGATGTTGGTGGTCAGCCCGTAGACCACGTCCTCGCGCTCGGGTTCGTAGGTACCGAACAGCCGGTCCCAGATGATGAGGATGCTGCCGTGGTTGCGGTCGAGGTACCGCCGGTTGCTGCCGTGGTGCACGCGGTGGTGCGAGGGCGAGTTGAGCACCTTCTCCAGCGGCCCGATCGACCGCACCGTCTCGGTGTGGACCCAGAACTGGTAGATGAGGTTGATCGCGCGGGCGTCCATGACGATCGCCGGCCGCACCCCGAGCAGCGAGAGCAACCCGTACGGCACGTAGATCGTCAGCGCCTCGGCGACGGGCTGGCGCAGCGCCGTCGACAGGTTCTAGCGCTCGCTCGAGTGATGCACGACGTGCATGGCCCAGAGCCAGCGCGATTCGTGGGCGAGGCGGTGGTTGCAGTAGTAGATGAGGTCCCAACCGAGGATCCCTACCGCGTACGCCAGCGGCCCGGACCCCAGGTCAAGCGGGGACGTCCGGAAGAGCCGCGAACTCGCGGTCTGCGCGCTCCACAGCGTGGAGACCATCACCACGGTGGAGGCCACCGCGGTGACCGCCGAGCCGCCGGTGATCCGACGCAGGGCGGGCGGGACCGCCGCGCCGGTGTCACCGTCTGCGTCGGGACCGGGGCCGGAGGACGACGACGACAACGACCCCGCCTCACCCAGACCCGACCTGCGATGGCGTCGGAGGACGTCTCCGGCGGTGGCCACGGCCGCCGCCCCGAGGGACAGGCCCATCACGGCTTTCGCGCATCGGCCTGTCCGCGGGGTGAGCGGCGAGAGCACCGTGGCGGAGATGTAGGGGGCGAGCAGACTCCCCACGCCCATCGAGAGGCTCGCCATGGTGTCGGCGAACTCGTAGTCCCCCGCCCGCTCCCCGACGGCCGGGTTGCGCTTCTGCCACGCGTATTCGGCCGCCATCGCCCCGACGAACGCCGGGATGGCCAGGACCGTCAGATCAACCTTCACGCCATCCAGGGTATGGCGTGGGTCACTCCGGCGGGCGATCGACCGGCTACGCCCGGGCTGCCGGCTACACCCGAACTGCCGGTTACGCCGAGGCGGTCTCCTGCGCCGCGGCGTTCTCGGACCCCTCGGCCGTCGGCGCCGAGGCAGGCCCCTCGGTCTGCGCGCTGTTGCGGACGAACCACACGCCGACCACGGTGATGAGCGAGATGCACGCTCCCAGCAGAAGTGCGTTGTGGACGCCGGTCATCTGCGCGGCGACGTCTCCCAGGCCGGACTCGGCGCCGGAGACGATGCCCAGCGTCATGACGGTGATGAACAGCGCCGTGCCCGCGGCGGCGGCGACCTGCTGCAGGGTGTTGAGCAACGCCGACCCGTGCGAGTACAGGTGCGGCGGCAGGGAGCCGAGCGCGGAGGTCATGAGCGGCGAGAAGAGGAACGCCAGGCCCACGCTGAGCACGATGTGCCAGACGACGACCGTGACCAGCGAACTGTCGGCGGAGAAGAACGTGTACATCCCCCACAGGCCGGCGGACGCGAGGATGGAGCCGGGGATGATGAGCGGCCGGGGGCCGATCCGGTCGAACGCGCGGCCGACGAACCAGCCGAGCACGCCCATGATCAGGCCGCCGGGCAGCAGTGCCAGCCCGGAGTTCAGGGTGCTGGTGCCCACGACCTGCTGCATGTAGAGCGGCAGCAGGATGAGGGTGCCGAACAGCGACATCATCGAGATGAGCATGAGGGCCAGGCTCACGGTGAAGGTCGGGAACGCGAACGCCCGCACGTCGAGCAGCGCGTAGTCCTTGAGCGAGAGCTGACGCCAGACGAACACGGCCAGGGCGACCACGCCGATCGCCACGGGGATCCACGGCGAGATGAGGGCGTTGTCGCTGGCGGCCTCGCCGATCGAGCTGAGACCGAAGATGAGGCCGGCGAAGCCGATCGCCGAGAGGACGCCGGAGAGGATGTCGAGCGGGATGCGCCGGGGCTCGGTGACGTTGCGGATCAGCACCGCTCCGGCCACGAGTGCCAGCACACCGATGGGCAGCACGGACCAGAACATCCAGCGCCAGCTGAGCACGTCCAGCACCAGGCCACCCACGGTGGGTCCGATGGCCGGGGCGACGGCGATCACGATGGAGATGACGCCCATGGTGCGGCCGCGACGGTCGGCGGGAACCACGTTGAGCACGGTGGTCATGAGCAGCGGGATCATGATGGCGGTGCCGACCGCCTGGACGACCCGGCCGGCGACGAGCATGGGGAACACCATGGCCAGCGACGCCAGCAGGGTGCCCGCGGTGAACGTGCTCATCGCGATGACGAACACGGACCGCAGCGGCAGGCGCACTAGCAGCCACCCGGTGAACGGGATGACCACCGCCATCGTGAGCATGAACGCGGTGGTCAGCCACTGCGCGGTGGCGGCGGTGACCGCGAACTCACCCATGAGCTCGGGCAGTGCCACGGACATGATGGTCTCGTTGAGGATCACCACGAACGCGGCGCCGACGAGCAGGGCGATGAGCCGCACGGTGGCGGCGGGCATGGGCGGGGAGGCCTGCGGGGCCCGGGCCGCCTGTGCGGAATGGGGGGTGGCGGAGACTTCAGACGTCACGGTCGTCCTCTGGGATTGCGGTGTAAGCAGAGAGCAGAATCCGGCGCCGGCGGAGCCGCGCACGGGAACCCTATGAAGCTACCGGAACCACGCGCCCGACGCCCGTCAAGTGACCGGCGTTACCTCGGGGATGAGTCGCGGGACGAGCCGGACGAGGACGACCATGGCGACGAGCTCGACGAGGGTCTGGGTGACGACGACGAGGGCTGCCAGATCGAACGCCGCGGGCACTGCCAGAACCAGCGGGAGGACGACCAGGGAATTACGGGTCGCGCCACTGAACGCGATCGCCCGCCTGCCCGGCACATCGAGGCGCGCCAGCCGCCCGGCCGCCATGCCCACCGGCACCATGACCATGACGAACGCCACGTACACCGGGACCACCTGCACCAGCGCGCCGAGCCGCTCGCTGACCGCGCTGATCTGGGAGGCGACCACGAGCGCGAGCGTGGCGACCATGAGCGGGACCATCGCCGCGGCCGCGCCCTGCGCCACCGCCCTCGCGACCCGGGCACCGCGGCCGGCGACGAACTGCGTCAGCGCCGCAGCCGCGAGAGGCAGCGCGATGAGCAGCACGAACGCCCGGACGAATGGCTCAAGCTCCACCGTCGCAACGAATTTGGATCCGACGAACAGCCACAGGTACAGCGGCAGCAGCACCATCTGGGCGAGCATGAGCAGCGGGGTCGCGGCCAGGAGCCGGTGCACGTCGGCCCCGGCGAGGCCGGCAAACACGAGGACGTAGTCGATACACGGGGTCAGCAGGACGAACAGCACGCCCACCAGGAGCACCCGGTCGTGGGCGACGATCCGCGTCAGCAGCCAGACGATCGGCGGCACCAGCAGAAAGTTGACCGCGAGGATCGTGCCGAGGAAACGCCAGTCGCGGAAGGACCGACCGATGCGCGCGAACGGGATGCAGAGGAACGTCGCGTACAGCAGCAGCGCGAGCACGGGCTGGATCGCGAGCTCCGCCGGGCCGGCCACCGCGGGCGCGAGCACCCCGACGACCCCGCCCAGGACGAGTCCCGCCAGGTAGAGCGACACCTGGTGCCGCTCCATCCACTCCACGCTCGCGCGCATGCTCCCCCTCACGCCGGCCGCCAGTCCCCGCCGGTCAGATCAGGTCTACCCTGGCCGCGTGGAGACGCGCACACTGCCCGTGTACGAGGCGGGCGCGGTGGTGATGCCGTTCGTCATCACGGGCATGGCCGAGCGCGTGGACCGCGACACCGTGTGGGAGCCGCACTCGCACCCCACGCACGAGCTGCTGTGGAATCGCGCCGGGGCGTCGACCGCGACCATCGGCGCGCGCACCTGGACCATCACGCCGTCGATCGGGCTGTGGATCCCCGCGGGGGTCCTGCACTCGGCCACGGCGCCGGCGGGCACCTGGTACCGCACGGCCCACGTCGACACGCGGACCCGCTCACCCCTGCCGGGAGACCCCGTGGCGGTGGAGGTGACCCCGCTGCTGACCCTGCTGCTCGAGCGCCTGGTCGACCAGACACTCCAACCGGGCTCGCGGGAGCTCACCGAGCAGATGGTGTTCGACCTGCTCGAGCCCTCACCGCACGCCCTGCTCGTGCAGCGCCCGGCCTCCGCGCTGCTCCGCCCGATCGTCGACGCACTCGAGGTGAACCCCGGCGACACCCGCTCGCTCGGTGAGTGGGCGGCCCGGCTCTCGGTGAGCGAACGGACCGTGACCCGGGCGTTCCGCGCCGAGACGGGGCTGAGCTTCGGTGCGTGGCAGGCGGCGCTGCGCGCGCAGCACGCCGCCGTGATGCTCGGCGGCGGGATGCCGGTCGACGAGGTCGCGGTGCGGGTCGGTTACAGCTCCGCCAGCGCGTTCGGCGCGGCGTTCCGCCGGACCACCGGCCTCACCCCGGGGCAGTTCCGCGGGGCGGGCGACGCGGACGGGCCCGCGACCGGCTCACCCCTGTCCGAATCGCTATACCCGGCGTCCTGATCAAGCGATTGCGCCGCCGACCAGCCGGGTCGTAACGTCTTAGGCCAGCCTCACCTAACGCCGATGGTGGTGTCGGGTGGGCCGCCCTGTCGACCTTCTTGAGAGTGAGAGAGCCGCCCTGATGCGTTCTCGCGGTATTGCCTCTGTCCTGATCGCCTCCACGGCCGCGCTGGTGTTGACCGCGTGCGGGTCGTCGTCCGAGGCCGACTCCCCCGGCGGTGCCGCCGCGTCCGGCGACTCCGGGGCGTTCCCCGTCGTCGTCGAACACGCCCTCGGCACCACGACCATCGAGCAGGCACCCGAACGGGTGGCCACCGTCGCGTGGGCCAACCACGAGGTGCCGCTCGCCCTCGGCGTCGTGCCCGTGGGCATGGCCGCCGCGAACTTCGGCGACGACGACGGCGACGGCATGCTGCCGTGGGTCGAGGAGAAACTCGAGGAGCTCGGCGGAGAGCCCCCCGTGCTGTTCGACGAGACCGACGGCATCGACTTCGAGGCCGTGGCCGACACCGACCCCGACGTCATCCTCGCCGCCTACTCGGGCCTCACGCAGGAGGACTACGACACCCTCAGCCAGATCGCCCCGGTCGTGGCGTACCCGGAGGAGGCGTGGGCCACCTCGTGGCGTGACGTCATCACCTTCAACGCCAAGGGTCTGGGCCTCGAGGCCGAGGGCACCGAGCTCATCTCCCGGATCGAGGGCGAGATCGACGAGGCGACCGCCGAGTACCCGGAGCTCGAGGGCACCGCGACGATGTTCATGACGCACGTCGACCCGACCGACCTGTCGACGGTGAACTTCTACACCGCCGCCGACACCCGCGCCGCGTTTTTCGAGGACCTCGGCCTAACCACCCCGAAGGCGGTCGCCGAGGCGTCGGCCGGCGGAAAGTTCTCCGGCAGCGTGTCCGCCGAGCAGCTCGACATGTTCGACGACGTCGAGCTCATCGTCACCTACGGCGACCAGGAGCTCGTCGACACCCTGCGCGCCGACCCGCTGCTCTCGCAGATGCCGGCGGTGGAGAACGACGCGATCGTGTTCCTCGACGGCAACGGCCCCATGGGCACCGCCGCGAACCCCACGCCGCTGGCCATCTCGTGGGTGCTCGACGACTACGTCGCGCAGCTGGCGGAGGCCGCCGGCAAGTGACCGCCGACCCGGCCACGGCCGCAGCCCCCGCGTCGGGCGTCGCACAGTCTGCTGTCCAGGCTGTGCGGCGCCCGGCGCGCGTTCGTGTGGCCTGGCTCCTGGTGACGATCGCGGTCCTCGTCGTCGTCGTCATCGCCTCGGTGTCCATCGGCTCCCGCGCGGTGACTCTCGACGAGATCGTCGCCGCGCTGGGCGGCTCCACCGACGGCCTCGGCGAGGCCGCGGTGACCAAGCGCGTGTGGCGCACCGTCCTGGCCGTCCTCGTGGGCGCGGCGCTCGGCGTGGCCGGCGCGGTGATGCAGGGCGTGACCCGCAACCCGCTCGCCGACCCGGGGATCCTGGGCGTGACCATGGGCGCGTCGCTGGCCGTGGTGGTGGGCATCGCGTGGTTCGGCCTGTGGACCTACACCGGCTACATCTGGGCCGCGATCGTCGGCGCGGCGATCACCGCGGTGTTCGTCTACGTCGTGGGCTCGCTCGGCCGCGGTGGGGCGACCCCGCTCAAGCTCGCGCTGGCCGGCACGGCGACCTCCGCGGCGGCGTCGTCGTTCATCAGCGCCGTCGTGCTG
>NZ_JAALDU010000161.1 GCF_014145015.1 Dietzia sp. E1
CGATGGCGGCGGCGGACGCCGGCGCCGCGGGACCGGCGGTGGTGCCCGCCGAGATCGCCGGGCGGGCGAGTCGCGTGTTCGTGCACCCGCTCGTGGCCCCGCGGTTGCTGGTGTTCGGCGCGACCGCGTTCGCCGAGGCGCTGGTCCCACTGGGGGCGGGGCTGGGATACCGGGTGACGGTGTGCGATGCGAGGCCGGTTTTCGCCGCGGCCGGGCGGTTCCCCGCCGCGGAACAGGTCGTCCGGTGCTGGCCGGACGAGTTCCTGCGGCGGACCCCGGTGGACGCCACCACGGCGATCTGCGTCCTGACGCACGACCCGAAGTTCGACATCCCGCTGCTGCTCGCGGCCCTGAACACCGCCGCTGGGTACGTGGGTGCGATGGGCAGCAGACGGACCCACGCCGAGCGGGTCGCGCGGCTCTCCGAACTCGGCGTGAGTGAGGCCGAGTTGAGCCGACTCTCCGCGCCGATCGGTCTCGACCTCGGCGCCCGTACTGCTGCCGAGACCGCCCTGTCGATCGCCGCCGAGTTGGTGGCCCACCGCAGGGGCGGCACCGGCGCGCGACTGGTGGAGATGGACACGTCGATCCACCGTCGCGCGCCGAGTTCTGCTGTCCCGGCGCCTGACCCGCCGTCGCCGTCGCCGCCGTCGCCGCCGTCGCCGCCGTCGCCGCCGTCGCCCCCCCTGCCTTCGACCGACACCACCGACGCACTTCCGGGAGGAAACACATGACCACTGACCAGACCGTCCCCGACCAGACTCTCGGCCGGACCGTCCCCGACCAGACCGTCCCCGACCAGACCGCCTTCCACGTACCGATCGTGGACCTGACGCCGTACGTCGCCACCGGGTCTGACGAGGGGGCCGCCGAGGGGACCGCCGACGATCGAACCCGCGTCGCCCGCGAGATCGACGACGCGTGCTCGACGGTCGGATTCATCCAGATCGTCGGTCACGGCATCCCACCGGAGGTGATCGACGGACTGGCGGGCGCTATCGACGACTTCTTCGCCTTGCCGCTGGAGACGAAGAAGGCCTACCGCGTGGCCGGCGCCAACCGCGGGTACAGCCCGCCGAAGAGCGAATCCCTCAGTCTCAGCCTGGGGGTGGAGTCCGCCGACCGGATGAACGACTTCTTCGAGGCGTTCAACGTCGGTGTGGAGGCTCGCTCGTTCACCGGACTGGGGCTGTCGGAGGACGACTACGGCATCAACGTCTGGCCCGAGGTAGCGCACTTCCGCGAACGCGTCGAGACCTACTTCAGCGAGGCGTCCCGCGTCGCGCGCGTGCTCACGCGGGTCTTCGCCGATGCCCTGGGCCAGCCGCCGGAGCTGTTCGACCGGCTCACCGACCATTCGATCGACGTCCTCCGCATGGTCAATTATGCCCTCGACGAGGGGCCGGTCACCCTCGACGGCGACCTCCGCGGGATGGGCGAGCACACCGACTTCGGCCTCGTCACCGTCCTCTGGGCCGACAGGGTCGCGGGCCTGCAGGTTCTCGGCCCCGGCGGGGTCTGGCATGACGTGCAGCCCGTCGAGGGCGGCCTGCTGGTCAATCTCGGGGACCTCACCGCCCGCCTCACCAACGACCGGTGGATGTCGACCCTGCACCGCGTCGCCCCGCCCGTCGTCGACGGCCGGATCATGCGCCGCCGCTCGGCCGCGTTCTTCCACGACGGGAACGTCGACGCCGTCGTAGAGACCCTGCCCGAGTTCGCCGGCCCGGGCGGGGACGCCTACGACCCCGTCACGGTCCGAGACCACATCGCCGCGAAGCTCGCCGGCTCCCGTCACGGCAAGGCCAACACCGCGGCGGTCCGAGAGGCAGCCAGAGTCCGCGCGGCAGCGCACCCACTCCTCTCCGCGGCCCCGGCTGTCCACGGGCCGTCGGCTGGGCGGTGACCACCGCCGCCACACCGGCCTCACGGCGCCGTAACACCACCGAAAAGCGGCGCTGCCAGAATCAGGATCGACACCGCGACGGTGCGGTCGGCCCCGCCGACCCGGTCGCCGGGCGACCGACGCCCCGGAGGTCGAGTCATCAGTCAGGCAGCGACGCGGCGTCCGCCCGGGCACAGGACCCGGGTACGCCCGGAAGCCCCGGGCCAGACGCCACAGGAGATGTCCATGACCTCCGTGATCTCCGAGATCCCCCAGCTCGACCACGCGACCGGGTCCCGTCGCCTGCCCGACGCCGACGCCCGACTGGCGCGGCTCGCCGCGCGCGTGCGCGAGGACATCGAGACCACCAGCCACGTCCGCGACTGGATCCCCCGCGACGACAGCTCGCCCGACCTGGACGTCCTCGTCATCGGCGGCGGTCAGGCCGGGCTGGGAACCGCGTTCGCGCTGGGGCGCCAACGCATCGACCGCGTCCTCGTGGTGGACGACGGCCCGGCGGACCGCGTGGGCTGCTGGGATCGCTACGCCCGCATGCACACTCTGCGGAGCCCCAAGCACATGCGCGGCATCGAGTTCGACGTCCCGTCGCTGCACGTCCGCCGGTGGTTCGAGGCCGTCTACGGCGAGGAGGCGTGGGCGGAGATCGACCTCGTGCCGCGGCTGGACTGGAACGACTACCTGCGGTGGTATCGCGACATCACCGGCCTCACGGTTCGCCACCACACTCGGGTGACCGCCGTACACCGGCCCACGACGCCGGACGGCCCCTTCACCGTGGAGCTGACGGGCGCTGGCACGGGCGGCAATGCGGCCGGCACGTCGGTGACCGCGCGGCGGATCGTCTTCTCGCTCGGGTTGGCCGGCGGCGGCGGGCAGCGCGTGCCGGGTGTCGTCCGGTCGCTGCCACGCGAGCGGTGGTTCCACACCGAGGATCCGATCGACTTCGACGCCCTGCGCGGCCTGCGGGTGGCCGTCCTCGGTGGCGGGGCCTCGGGATTCGACAACGCTGCCACCGCGCTGGACCACGGTGCCGCGCGTGCGGACGTGTTCCTGCGCCGCGAGACCGTCCCCGGCTCCAACCCCTTGCGTTGGATGGAGTTCCCCGGGATGCAGGAACGCTTCTACGACCTGGACGACCGGGCCAAGTGGGACTTCACCCTCCTCAGCGGCGGTCTGCCGCAGCCGCCCACCCAGCACACGGTGTGGCGCTGCTTCGCCCACCCCGACTTCGCCCTGCACACCGGCTGCGGGTGGGACGGCGTCGAGGTGGTCGACGACGGCGCGGGCGGGAGCGAGCTTGCGATCGACACCCACGCCGGCCGTGTCCGTGCCGACGTCGTGATCAGCGCCACCGGATACGAGGTCGACCTGCGGCGTCGCCCGGAACTGTCCGAGTTCGTCGACGACATCGCGCTGTGGGCGGACGTCCACGACTTCGCCGCGGACCACCCCGCGGGCCGCAGCCCCTACCTCGGGCCGGGTTTCGAGTTCACCGAGCGACACCCGGGGACCGCGCCGTGGATCACGCGGCTGCACCACTTCTCCACCGGCGCACGCACCTCGATGGGGGTCACCGGCAACCAACTCTCGGGGATCTACGGCGGGATCAGCCGGATCGCGGGGACCGTCACGACGGCGATCACCCGGGAGAACTGGGGTCGCCTGGCCTCCGACTTCGCCGACTTCGAGTTCCGCGAGGTGCACACGGTCGGCCCGCACGGCCCCGCGGACGGACCGTATCCCACCCGGCCGAGGTACTGACATCGCGATGGCCTCAGAAGGGTGGCGGGACATCGTCGACCGGTCCGGGTGGTCTAATCTCGGGCTCCCGACGAGGACGCTGTCGTTCGGTCTCGGCCATCGCGCGGAACCGGCGGCGGTCAGCAGCGCGCCGGTGCCGCAGGTGCGGCCGCCGCCGCGCGATCGCTGAACCGCTGCCGGTCCGGCCCGCTTCGGCGGCCTCCTGCTGTCGGTGACTGGACTCGGAATGCCGCGGCGCGGCGAGACCCGCCAGTGGCCCGGTGGGCTGACTCGCGACGCGGGTGCCGGGGTCCGGGTCCGGATGGTTCCGCCCGTGCATCCAGATGTAGGTGCCGTCCACGTCTCGGTAGTACGCCCAGATGCCGTCGGTCTTGAGTCGGTGATGGCATCGGCACAGTGATCCCAGGTCATCGGATGTGGTGTGGCCACCCCGGTCTGGATCGTCGTGGTCGAACGGGATGATGTGATCGAGGTCCGATTTCTCGGCGGGCGTCTGACATCCTGGGAAGACGCAGGTGCCGTCGCGCCCCCGACAGAAACGTGCGAGGGCTTCCGAGGGGGTGTATCGGAGGGCGGCGTCGGAGTCGGGGTCGGCCAGGTCCGCGAGGGAATCGATCCTGCGGCGGGCGCTGCGCTCGAGTTCGTCGGCGGTGTGGCCGGTGACGGGGCCGTATCCAGCCAGCGTCACGCCGCGGTTGTCCGGGGTGCCGTCGTCGTAGGCGTTGATGATCACGCGCCGTGCGGCGGTGCGGGCCTCTGGGTCGGTGGGATGCTCGCCGTCGGGATCGGGCAGACAGGCCCACCCGCGGCTGAGGGCCAGCAACCCGGCGGCACGGAGTTGCCCGATCGACCGTGGATCGTCCTTCGAGGCGGTCCGGGCGATGGCCTCGATACGGTCCGCGATCTCCACAGCCGATTCCGCGGTGAGAGTGGCGGAGATGAGTGCCCGGTCGTCGGCCAGCGGGATCATCTCCACGTCCTCGTCCTGCCGCGCCTGGCGGGCCCGGGCGTCGGCCCCCACCGGATCGCAGGCCCGGACCGTCTTTCCGAGCATCTTGCGCAGGGGCCCGGGCCGGGGCGGATGGGTGCGGCGTCTCGTGGGGGCCAGCCCCTCGCTAATCCTCCGGTCGAGCTCCGGCATCAGGTGGTCGGCGACCATCGCCGTCTCCTCGGCGATGGTGTGGGCTGCGAGGAGCCCGATCCACCCGGTCGCCACCAGCGCCGCGGTGCGGGGGAGCCGTTCGGTGAGCTCGACGGCAGTGGTGACGAGCCTGGTCGCCCGGTGGCGAGACATACCCATCGAGACGCCGAGCATGGAGGCCGCCGTTTCCCAGGGATCGCGGTACCGGTCTCGATCGCCCGCGAGTTGCACGCAGTCGTAGGCGAAGGCGAGCGAGCGGCCCTCGGCGGCGTTGATGACTCGTTGCGCCAGGTAGCCGTGTCGCTGGTTGACGTCCCACTCGCTGAAGGCGTCGGGCACGATGACCTCCAACTCGGGCCCGGTCGCGGTGCGGAACCCCGGTGGAGGAAAGGGCGGGTCCCCGGTGTCCTCGGGGCCGGGATGGACTGCGGGGCTCTCCTCGCCGGCTCGGCTCGGTCGGTCCCGGTGCTGTCCCTCTGACTCGGACGCGCGCGTGTCTTTCGTAGCCATGATTCGACACTATGTTCGAGGTACGACATAGTCTGGCGGCATCGGCCGGAGCGGGCTCGACCGGACCCTGTCAGACGGACCGCCGAAATGGCGCGTGCGTGCGCTGACCTGCGGTGCCCTGCGGACGCCGCGCAGGGCACCCCAGGTCAGAATGTCGCCGAGGTTTCCCGGCGGGTGGCGCGGCAGGGGAGGGCCGTGTCGCGACCACTCGGTAGGTGCGTCGGCGGATTGGGGCATGCCGCAGCCCTGCCCAAGGGTCCGACCTGGGGTGCCCTGCTCGCGGTGTGCAGGGCACCCCAGGTCGCGGCCTCGGGCGACCGGGCGACCCCGAGCGCCTGGGGTGCTGAGGCGTGCGGGCGTGGGGTGGTGAGGCATGCGGCCGGACCGGTGCCCTCAGCCGGGCCTGGCCACGATGAGGCAGGCCTGCTCGCCCTGGGGGACATACCAGCGGTGGGGCAGGGTGCCGTCGTAACGGGCCACGTCGCCGACGTCGAGTCGGCTCGTCGCGCCGCCGACGTCGAGCAGGATGGTGCCGCGGGTGACGTAGAGCCACTCGTCGCCGGGGTGCTCGAAGAACCGGCCGGGGACGTGGTTGGTTTCGACGAACTCGAGGAACTGGGTACCGTTCGGGCCGCCGGGGAGGAGGCGGGTGTGTCCGCCGACGGTGCCTTCCGAGCGGGTGAGCACAGCCCCCTCTGTGGCGCGACGAATGTCCACGCCGCGATCGGGGGAGCCGGGGCCCGCTGCGGGGTCAGTGGTGGAGCTGACCGCTTCCAACAAGTGGGCCTGCGTGGTGCCGAGTGCGTGGGCCAAGCCCTCGAGCGTGGCCATGCTCGGGGCGGCCTTGCCCCGCTCGATCTGGCTCAGGAACGGCTGCGAGATCCCGGCTTGACCCGCTACCTCGACGAGCGTTAGTCCGAGCTGGCGGCGGTGGTGACGGATGCGCGCGCCGAGGCGTTCCTGGCCGTCGCCTCGAGCGGTGCTCATCTGTCCTCCTGGCGGTCTGGCGGTCTGGCGGTCTGGCGGTCTGGCGGGCGGTGGACGGGCGAGTCGGTTACACACCGGAACCACGAGGTAATCGCCCGGCAACACGGAACCACCAGACTCAGCGTTATTGACGAGGTCAATATCCCGCGTCCGGCTCGGAATGACAAGCGCTACTCCAGCGGCCGCCGCGGGACCGTTCGGCAGAGCAGGAGAACAGGGTCCGTGGACATACTCACCCTCCAGCGCGGGGCCGCCGCGCCTACGACCCCGGCCCCGAATCTGGCCCAAACACCTGCGCCGGCGCAGTGGGCACCGGCGCGCGCCGCCGCCCCCGGTACGACGGAGCACCCGCGGCAGGTCGACCGCATCGCCGGGGTGCGACTGGTCGACGGTCGCGTGGTCGACCTGGACATCGTCGGCGACACGGTCGTGGCGGTCCGCGCCCCAGGCGGCGCC
>NZ_JAALDU010000162.1 GCF_014145015.1 Dietzia sp. E1
GGCCGCAGCGCGCGGGTCGCAGCGCGCGGCCGCGCCGGGCCCTCAGCGCCGATCAGTCGCGGGCGCGCGTGGGCAGGAGCATCCCGAACACCCAGTTCACGAGACCGACCACGATCGCTCCGAAGAAGGCCGCCCAGAACCCGCTGACCACGTACTCGGCCCCGAACGGCTGGAACGTCGTGGTGATCCAGCCGGTCAGCATGAGCATCAGCGCGTTGACGACCAGCAGGAACAGCCCCAGCGTGATGATGGTCAGCGGCAGGGACAGCAGCTGGACGATCGGCTTGACCACCGCGTTGACCAGCGTGAACACCACCGCCACGATGAGCAGTGCGGTGATGGTCGGGACGTTCACCTCGTTCTCGACGGCGCCGGCACCGGGCGCGTAGATGTCGGTGGTGTCGTGCAGGGCGATCCCCGGCACGATCAGCGTCGCCACCCACAGGGCGACGGCGTTGACGATCAGCCGCAGTACCAGCGCCATCGGAAGAGTCAGCTCCTCACATACTCATCGGCCACGTCGAGCGCGCGGTCGAAGATGTCCAGGCCCTCGTGGGCCTCGTCGGGTGTGATGATGCACGGCGGCACCACGTGGAAGCGGTTGTAGTTCATGAACAGCAGCAGCCCGTCCTTCTTCGCGGTCGCGAAGGTGCGCGCCATGGCCTCCGAGGATCCACCGTAGGGGGCGAGGGGCTCGCGTGTCTCGCGGTCGGCCACCATCTCCACCGCCCAGAACACGCCGAGGCCGCGGACCTCGCCGATCGACGGGTGCTTCTCGGCGAGTTCGCGCAGGCGCGGGCCGATCACGTCCTCGCCGATCATCTTCGCGTTCTCGACGATCTTCTCGTCGCGCATGAGGTTGATGGTCGCGACGACCGACGCGCAGGCCAGCGGGTGCCCGGCGTAGGTGAGGCCACCGGTGTAGGGCGTGGTCTCGAACGACGCGGCGATCCGGTCGTGGAGGATGACGCCGCCGAGCGGGACGTACCCGGAGTTGGAGCCCTTGGCGAACGTGATGAGGTCGGGCGCCCAGTCGTCGTCGCCGGACCGGAAGTTGTCGAGGGCCATCCACTCGCCGGTGCGGCCGAAGCCGGACATGACCTCGTCGCAGATCATGACGATGCCGTACTTGTCGCAGATCTCGCGCACGCCCCGGAGGTAGTCGGCCGGCGGCACCATAATGCCGACGGTGCCGGGCACCGACTCGATGATGAGCGCGGCGAAGTGGTCGGGCCCCTCGAGCGCGATGAGCGAGTCGAGATGCTCGAGCGCACGGTCGCACTCCTGCTTCTCGTTCTCCGCGTAGAACTGCGAGCGGTACAGGAACGGGGCGTGGAAGTGCACGGCGCCGGTGTTGCCCATGTCGTTGGCCCAGCGGCGGGTGTCGCCGGTGAGGTTCATCGAGGTCGTGGTGGCCCCGTGGTAACTGCGGAACGCCGAGAGGGTCTTGTGGCGGCCGGTGTGGCGGCGGGCCATGCGGACGGCGTGCTCGACGGCCTCGGTGCCGGCGTTGGTGAAGAACACGCGGTTCATCCCGGCGGGCGCGACCTCGGCGATGAGGCGGGCGGCCTCGGCGCGGGCGGCGTTGGCGTGCGCCGGGTTGATGGTGCACAGCTCGGCGGCCTGGTCCTGGATCGCCTTGACGACCACCGGGTGCTGGTGGCCGATATTGGTGTTGACCAGCTGCGAGGTGAAGTCGAGGAGACGGTTCCCGTCGCCGTCGGTCAAGTGGCAGCCCTCGGCGGCGGTGACGACCATCGGATCGACCGAGCCCCAGGCCGACCACGGGGTCAGGACGTGGGCACGTTCCTTCTCGTAGACCTCTCGGGCGGCGGCGTTCTGGGGTGCGGGCACGGGGAAGTACTCCTGTGGTCGACGGCGTTGTCCACGGCCATCATGTCAGTTCCGCGCCGCCCTCCCGGACGAGCGCTCCACGATGCGGAATCAGCTGCTGCGGCCGCCGTCGCCCGGTGCGTAGACCGACGCCGTCAGAAGAGCGCCTCCTGCGCACTGTCCACGGCCTGGGCGCCGGCGACGGGCCGGCCGGGGGCGACGTCGGCGAGCATCTCCTCGAACCGGGCGTACGGCACCAGCTCGAGCCCCTTCTTCCGCGCGAACGCGGTGCGTCCGCGCACCGCGCCGGGTGCGTCGCACACCGCGAGTGAGGTGCGAGACGAGATGCGGTCGGCCACGTAGAGACCGGCGTCGACGACGAGGGAGACGATCTCCTCCGGGTCGCGATCCACGTCCTGTGTGAAGACCACCTCCATGCCCTGCACCAGCCCGCCGCCCCGCTTCAGCCTCCCGGCCGGCCGCCACAGCCTGGGTGCGGCGAGGGCCTCCGCCCACACCGTGGACACCAAATACCCGGTCTCGGGGTGGGCCACCATGGCGTCGAGTTCGCGGACCGAGGGGCGCACGCCCTTCGCGGCGGCCACCTCGAGCAGACCGGCGAACACCCCGGCCAGCGCGAGGGCGTCGTCGTGGGCGTCGTGCGCGGCCCGCTGGCGCACGCCGAAGTGGGCGGCCAGTGTGGACAGCTTGAGGTCGGCGGTCGACAGGTGGAGCCGGCCGGCGAAGTCGAGGGTGCACACGAACCTCTCGAGCGGCGGCGCGAGCCCGGCCCGCCTCGCCTCGGCGGCGAGGAACGACGCGTCGAAGGCCGCGTTGTGGGCGACGACCGTCCTCCCGTCCAGCACCCGGCCCAACTCGGCGGCCACGTCCGAGAAGCGTGGTTTGCCGGCGAGAAGGGCCGGGGTGAGGCCGTGCACGTGGACGGGCCCCGGGTCCACCCCGGGGTTGAGCAGGGTCGCGAACTCCTCGACCACCTCGCCGTCGTCACCGATCACCACGGCGGCCACCGACAACACCCGGTCGACCGCCGGCGTCATCCCCGACGTCTCGACGTCCACCACGACCCAACCCGACATGCACCCATGGTCGCAGACCACTCCGACATCCCGATCGCCACCGCCGCAGGTCATGGCGTTCACGCGCGCGTCATCGCGGTGTCGGTGTCGCGCTGGCGTCGTACCTCGCGGTCGGGGTGGCGGTGGTCGGCGGTGCGGCGCCGTTCTGACCGGGCGGCCTGCCTAGACTCGTCGCATGACCTCCCGCGCGATCACCGCACTCACCCCCCGCGGCCGGGCGGCCGTGGCCGTCTCCCGTCTCGCAACCTGGGCGTCGCGGGTGTCGGGGCGCGGGTCGGGCGGGATGATCGGCGGCCTCGTGGCGTTGAGACTCGACCCGGGTCTCATGCGCCAACTCGCGGCGGGCCGGCGAACGGTGCTGGTCACGGGGACCAACGGCAAATCGACGACGACGAGGATGGTCGCCTCCGCCCTGTCGACCGTGGGTCGGGTCGCCTCGAACACCGGCGGCGACAACATGGACGCCGGGATCGTCTCCGCCCTCGTGGCCGACAGTGTGGCCGGGTTGGCGGCCATCGAGGTGGATGAACTCCACACGCCGGCCGTCGCGGAGAACACCTCCCCGGAGGCGATCGTGCTGCTCAACCTCAGCCGGGATCAGCTCGACCGGGTGGGCGAGATCAACGCGATCGAGCGGCGGCTGCGGGCCGGGGTGGCGGCGCAACCGCAGGCGACGGTGGTGGCGAACTGCGACGACGTCATGATCACCTCGGTGGCCTACGACAACCCGGAGGTCGTGTGGGTGGCGGCCGGGTCGGCGTGGGCGGGTGACTCGGTGAGCTGCCCGCGCACCGGGGAGCCGATCACGCGGACGATCGACGAGACGGGCGCGGTGCGGTGGCGGTCGACCGGCACCCTGCCCGACGGCCGGGAGTTCGCGCGGCCCGAGCCGGACTGGTGGGTCGACGACGAGGCGATCCACGGCCCCGACGGGTTCACCGCTCCCCTGTCCCTGGCGATACCGGGGCGGGCCAACCGCGGCAACGCGGCCCAGGCCGTGGCGGCCGCGGTGGCGATGG
>NZ_JAALDU010000163.1 GCF_014145015.1 Dietzia sp. E1
GCGCGCGTCGTCCCGCTGAGCTTGGGCGTCACGCACGCCTTGCACAGTCCGCGCTCGCACCCGGTGGGCACGGGGATCCCCGCGCGGCCGGCGGCCTCGAGGAGCGTCGTGGCGCCGTCGATCTCCACCGCGGTGCCGGTGCGGGCGAAGCGGACCGTGTAGCGGCTGCCGTCGTCCTCGGGGCGGTCGAGCTCGGGCGCCGTGAACGACTCCGCGTGGACCCGCCCTGTCGGCTGGCCCAGGTCGCGCAGCCAGCCGCGGGTCAGATCGATGAGGACGGGCGGGGCGCAGACGTAGGTCTCGCGCTCGGCGGCGTCCGGGACCACACGCCGCAGCAGCTCCGGGCTGAGCCGGCCGGTCTCCAGGTCCGCGCGCGGGGACGGGGCGTCCGTGAACAGATGCAGCGTGAAGCCGGAGGAGCGGGCGAGCTCGCGGAGTTCGGACTCGAAGATGATCGAGCGGTCGTCGCGGTTGAGGTAGATGACGGTCGCGTCGGGGCGGACACCGGCCCGACGCGCGTCGCGGGCGAGGCGGCGCAGCAGGCTGATGATCGGGGTGACGCCGACACCGCCCGCGATGAGCAGGGACTTCGTGCCCGGGTCGGGGAGCGGGAAGTCGCCGGACGACTGCGGCACGCCGACCAGCGTCACGTAGGCCCCGGCGCGGAGTTCGTCGTTGAGGCGGTTGGACACCCGGCCGCCCTCGACGCGTTTGACGCAGATCTCCATGTCGCCGCCACCGCCGCCGACCGCCTTCGCGTCCGAGCTGTCACGGACCAGGCTGTACTGACGCACGAGATCCTCGCTGCCGGCGGCGTCGCGGCCGCCGCCGACGCGAACCGAGACGTATGCGCCCGCGTCCCACTCGACGTCGTCCCAGCCACGCGGCCGGGCCAGTCGCACGGACAGGGCCTGACCGTCGGCGACGGGCGTGGCGGACAGGACCTTCGCGGCGGCGTTGTGGAAGCGGGGCTTGTCCAGGTACGGCGACTCCGGCAGTGGCTCATAGGCGAACCCGGCGCGCAGTCGCCGCACCAGGTCGGCGGGATCGCGCAGGAGCCGGCCGGGCCGCCCGAACTCGCGCTCGCCGAACGGGACGGACAATCCGGTGAGCGTCTTGGCGATGAGCGGCACGGTCTCCAGCAGCGGCGTCTCGTGGTACGGCAGGCCGTACTCGGCGGCGATCGCCCGGACCTCCGGCGCGATCTTCCGCTGCATCGACGGCGGCAGGTCGGGGAAGAGGTGGTGCTCGACGTGGGTGTCCAGGCCGCCGTAGAAGATCCGCAGATCAGGGCGGTCGTCGAAGGGCACCTCCTCCTCGAGGATGCGGGACAGGGCGTCGTCCATCTGCGTGCTCGGCAGGAAGTTGCGCGTGGCGCGGATCTGGCGCTCGTAGTACTGGTCGGCGGTCTCGTCGGGGCCGGGATCGGCGAACAGCTCGAGTTCGCCCGCGTGGTGCTCGATGAACACGAGGAACAGCACCGCCATGTAGCCGGTGACGCCGCCGAGGTAGTTGGCGGCCAGCGTGGGCAGCGGCCTGTGGCCGGAACGGAACGGCTCGTCCACGAAGCGGCGGCGCAGGTCCCGGCCGGCGATCCGCGCGGGCGAGCGCAGGGTGTACGAGCTGAGGAAGCGCTCGCCGGTGACCTTGCGTGCGATGTTGGCCAGGAAGAACGGAGCCGCCGCCGGCGCGATTGCCGCGAGCGCGGAGATGAGCGCGACCTGCCCCAGGTGATGGCCGTACCAGTCCTGACCGGCACTGCCGCGGAAGATGCTGTAGCCGAGGTCGTGGTCCTTGCCGACGATGTTGGTGTTGGGGTGGTGGCCCGCGTGGTGCATCGTCTTCCAGTGGTCGACGTCCACGTTGAAGTCCCACTCGTACCGGTCGGAGTGGTACTCGCCGTTGTCCGGCAGGTGGTCGTAACTCCCGTGCACGATGTTGTGGCCCAGCTCGGAGAACTGCATGAGCCGGTACATCATCTCCAGCGCGGTGGCGCGACGGATCGCACGCGGCCCGCCCTCTCGGAGCAGCTCGCGGCGCCGCGCGTCGATCGCCCGCCCGTAGGCGGTGACGGTGCGGATGTGCTCCAGGTCCTCCTCGCCCACGGCGGCCTTGGCCCGTGAGTAGAGCGACTGGAGATCGTCGGCGAGAGTCATACCTGTGACCGTAGACACGCTCGTGCCGGGACGGAATGGCGCGAGCGGTCGCGAAGTTGTCATTTCCGGACATCCGGGTGGGTGATTGGTACGTTCGGGCGATGACCTCGTCGTCGTCGTCCTCGTCGCCCGTCTGGGCCGTGCCGCGCGGCACGGAGGGCGTGCGGATAATGGTGGAGGGCGCCGCGGCGCACGGGACGACGACGAGCGAGTGCCTGGCCGGGACCGGGATCGATCCGCGCGACCTGACGGATGAGGACGCGCAGATCTGGGCGCACCAGGAGTTCGCGGTGATCCGTAATCTGCTCGGCCGACTCGGGGACCGGCCCGGTCTGGGAGTGGAGATCGGGGCGCACTCGACCATCGGGCGCACCGGGGCGATCGGGTTCATGATGCTCGCCGGGCCCACCGTGCGGGCGGCGCTCGAGCGGGCGGTCCCGTACCTGGCGCTGTCGCCGACGCACCTGAGGTTCTCGCTCGAGGTGGGCTCGGCGGAGGGGGCCGACGGCGGGGCGTTCCTGGTCGCGGCCGACGACGAGATCCCCGCCGACGTCCGCACCTTCGTCGTGGAGCGCGACCTGTCCGGGCTGGCGGTGGCGTTCCGCGGTGCGCAGATCGAGCTCGGCCCCCTCGGCCTCGAGACGACCCTCGGGCCCGAGAGCGCGCGACTGCTGGGGGAGGCGTGGGGCCTGGGCCCCGAGGCCGTGACCCCCGGCGCCGCGGACAACCGGCTGGCCGTGTCGCGCGAGGCGCTGGACGCGCGCCTGCCGCAGGGCGACGAGAACACCGCGCGACTGTTCGAGCGGCAGTGCCGTGACCTGCTCGCCGAACGGCTCGCGCGCGTCGGCGTGGCGGGCCAGATCCGCAGCCGGTTGCGGCACGAGCGCCACTCCTGGCCGTCGATGAACGACGTCGCGGCGGAACTGCACGTCGACGTGCGCACCCTCCGCAGGCGCCTCGCGGCGGAGGGGACGTCGTATCGGCGGCTCGTGGACGAGGTGCGCCACGAGCGGGCCAGGGAACTGCTGGCGCAGGGCGTGCCCGTGGCGCGGATCGCCGACGAGCTGGGCTACTCCGAGACCTCGACGTTCACCCGCAGCTTCCGGCGGTGGGAGGACGCCCCGCCCAGCCGGATCCGTCGGATGATGGACGGTGGCCGGGCCGTTCCCGGCCGCGCCACCGCTGACGAAGGAGATTCGGGTTGACCCTGTTCGACACCCTCAAGGACCGCTGTCTCTCCGAGTGGGAGGCGTACACCCGCCACGAGTTCGTCACCGAGCTCGGGCGGGGCACGTTGCCGCAGGCGGTGTTCCGGGACTACCTCGTGCAGGACTTCCACTTCCTCGTGCAGTTCGCCCGCGCCAACGCCCTGGCCGCCTACAAGAGCCGCACCCTCGCCGACATCGCCGCGGCCCACCGGTCGACCGGCGCGATCCTCTCCGAGACCGAGCTGCACCTGCGGCTCACCGAGCGGTGGGGCATCCCGCGTGCCGAGCTCGAGGCCGCCGCCGAGAAGCAGGCCACCGTCGCCTACACCCGGTACGTCCTCGACTGTGGGATGGCCGGGGACGTCCTCGACCTGCATGTCGCCCTCGCCCCGTGCACGATCGGCTACGCCGAGATCGGCGCCCACCTGATGCCGCGGCTCGCCGAGCAGGGCGGGCAGGACGAGCACCCGTACGGCGAGTGGATCGCCGAGTACTCGGGCGTCGAGTTCACCGCCGCGTCCCGGGCCGCGATCGAGCAGCTCGACGTCCTGGCCGGCGGCGGGCTCACCGACCGCCGGCTCGACGAGCTCACCGACGTGTTCCGCACGGCCACGCGGCTCGAAGTCGATTTCTGGCAGCAGGCGCTGGACAGCGCGCGCTGAGCGTCCGCGATCGGTCGGCAACGGTCGGCATCGGTCGCGACCGGTCGTGGTTCTGCGTGGGTCTGGTTACGCTCTGCGCATCCTGATCCGACCCATCGAAAGGACGAATAAATGATCATCCTCGGTGCGATCCTGTTGATCCTGGGATTCCTCCTGGACATCCCCATCCTCTGGACGATTGGCCTGGTCCTGCTGGCCATCGGCGTCATCCTCGCGATCCTCGGCGCGGCCGGGCGGGCGGTCGGTGGTCGCAAGCACTGGTTCTGACGCACCCGGTGTGGACCACCGGGACCACGTCGACGAGAAGACTGTTCCGCGCACGTTCCGCCACTGGCGGGTGCGCGGAACAGTCTTCTCGACGTCAGGACGACGGTCCGGTCAGACCCGGCCGGGTGCGGGTCCGCCGGAGGCGAGGCTGACCTCGTCGTCGTCGCCCCCGTCCCCGGTCCCACCGGCGTCGGTGCGGGAGGCGTCGGTGCCGTCGGTGAGGGGCACGGCTTTGCCGTCCTCCCACACCGCCTCGCCGCGCGCGACCATGCCGGCCTGGTCACTGAGCGTGACCTGGGGGAGGAAGAACGCGAGGAGAAGGGCGACGGCGAGGACCGGCACCACGTACCAGAGCGCGGGTGCGAGGGCGTTCGCGTAGGAGTCCACGATCCCCTGGTGCAGCGGCTCGGGCAGGTTCGCCACGAAGGCCGGCGTGACCGCGCTGGGGTTGAGGCCCGACGCCATGGCCTGCTCGGGGTTGGCGGCGACCGTCTCGGTGAGGTTCCGGATGAGCCGGTCGGTGAACAGCGAACCGAACCACGCCGTGCCGATCGCGGCGCCGATCTCGCGGAAGTAGTTGTTCGAGCTCGTGGCCACGCCGACCTCGCGCGGATCGACCGCGTTCTGCACGGCCAGCACGATGACCTGCATGACCAGGCCCAGGCCGGCGCCGAAGAACAGCAGCATGCCCATGATCTGCCAGATCGGCGTCGAGCCGGTCATCTGGGTCATCACCATCACGGTGAGCACGGTCAGCGCCATGCCGACGATCGGGTAGACGCGGTAGCGGCCGGTCTTGGCGATGGCCAGGCCCGAGCCGATCGAGGTGGCCATCATGCCGACCATCATCGGGATCATGAGCAGGCCCGAGCCGGCGGCCGAGGTGCCGGTGGCCATCTGCAGGAACGTGGGGATGAAGCCGATCGCGGCGAACATCGCGACGCCCAGCACGAAGGCGATGGCGGTGGCGATGATGAAGACGCGGCCGGTGAACAGGTGCAGCGGCAGGATCGGCTCCTCGGCGCGGCTCTCGACCACGATGAGCGCGATGATGCTCACGACGGTGCCGGCGATCATGGCGATCATGCCGGGCGAGTCCCACGCCAGCTGGTCGCCGCCGAGGTCCGTGACGAGGACCAGGCCCGACGTGCCCAGCACCATGAACAGGATGCCCGCCCAGTCGACCTTCGCGGTGCTCGTGCGGGTCGGCAGGGTCATGTACTTCCAGGCCAGGAAGAAGGCGATCACGCCGACCGGCACGTTGATCCAGAAGCACCAGCGCCAGTGGGCGGAGTCGGTGAAGAAGCCGCCGAGCAGCGGGCCGGCGACAGCGGAGATGCCGAAGACCGCGCCCATCGGGCCCATGTACTTGCCTCGCTCCGAGGCCGGCACGATGTCGGCGATGATCGCCTGCGACAGGATCATCAGCCCGCCGCCACCCAGGCCCTGGACGCCGCGCCACGCGACGAGCTCCCAGAAACCGGCCTCGGTGGCCGGATCGGTGAAGAGGCCGGCCGAGCCGGAGCCCACCGAGCCCAGCGTGAAGATCGCGATCGCCAGGAGGAAGAGGTTGCGGCGGCCCACGAGGTCGCCGAACTTGCCGTAGAGCGGCATGGTCACGGCCACGGCGAGGATGTAGATGGTGATGATCCACGCCTGCGATTCGACGCCGTTGAGTTCACCGACGATGGTCGGCAGCGCGGGCCCGAGGATCGACTGGTCGAGCGAGGCGAGGAACATGCTCGCCATCAGCGCTCCGAAGATGATCCAGACCGTACGCGGGGTCAGCGTGATCGGATCGCTCTCGGACGACGCGGGTGGCGTCGACGAGGTGCTGGTCATGCGGTGGTGCCTTTCGTGGGTGGCGGTGGCGGGGTCAGCGGAATGCCGACTCGAGGAGTTCGAAGTAGTGGGCGACGCGCTCGGCGAGCGGAGGATCCGGATGGCCGGAGCAGGCCTCGAGCATCGCGGTCTGGACCAGGCCGAGGGCCACGCTCAGTCCGACCTTCGCGAGGTCCCGGTCGCGGGCGGAGTCGTGGCGCGAGGCGATGGCGGCCTCGAATTCCGCGCCGACGACGGTCATCGACGCGTTGAGTGCCCCGAACAGGGCGGGGTCGCGCTCGAGGGCCGAGCGCATCAGCTCGTCGTCGGTGGCGGAGTCGGGATCGGTGTCCTCGAGGAAGCGCAGCATGAGGTCCCGGATCTGCAGTACCGGGTTGGCGGCGGGCTCTACCTCGTCGCCGAACAACGTGCTCATGAGTCGGCGGAAGCGGTCCGTGCTCAGGTGGACGACGGCCTCGTCCTTCGAGTCGAAGTAGTTGAAGAACGTGCGCGGGGAGACGTCGGCGCGGGCGGCGATCGCCTCGACGGTGGTGGCCTGGAGTCCGTCCTCGGCGACCAGCTGCAGGGCGGCGCGGGCGATGGACGCCCGGGTGCGGGCCTTCTTGCTCTCGCGGAGGCCGGTGGTGGTCACCGGACGATGATGCGCCCGTTTTGCAGAGAGTGCAAGTTTGCTCAGACTGCACGTTAGGGGTTCGGCCGACGACGGCGGGCGGCCGCACGGCATTGTCGATCCCATGGATTCACGCAATGCGAGCTCGGCCGACAACCGGGAGGCGGTCGACCACGTCGTCCGCGCGATGACCGCCGATAGGCGTGCGCAGATCCACCGCCGCACGCTGACCGTCGTCGTCATCAGCCAGGCCTTCGGCGGCGCGGGCCTCGCGGCCGGCATCTCCGTGGGCGCGCTGATCGCCCAGGACATGATGGGGACGGAATCCCTCTCCGGCGTGCCGACCGCCCTGTTCACGCTCGGCGCCGCCCTGGCCGCGTTCCTGGTGGGGCGCATCACTCAGCGGGCCGGTCGCAGGACCGGGCTGGGACTCGGCTTCACCGCCGGCGGCGTCGGCGCGATCGGCGTGGTCGCGGCGACGCACCTCGCCAACCCGGCGCTGCTCTTCCTCTCGCTGTTCGTCTACGGCGCCGGCACCTCCACCAACCTGCAGGCGCGCTATGCGGGTACTGATCTGGCTGCGCCGGAACGCAAGGGCACCGCGGTCAGCATCGCGATGGTGGCCACGTCCATCGGAGCGATCGCCGGACCGAACCTCATCGAACCCACGGGTGGGCTGGCGACCAGCCTGGGCCTGCCCTCGTTGACCGGTCCGTTCCTCCTCGCGGCGGTGGCCTACCTGCTCGCCGGCGCCGTGCTGTTCGCCATGCTGCGCCCTGACCCGTTCCTGCTCGCCCGTGAGTTGGAGAGCCAGACACCCGACGCGCTCGACGCCGACGCCGCTCGCGCCGCGGACGAGCAGGAGCCGTCGGGCAGCGGGTCGGACGGCCTACCCCGCCTGGTCCTGGTCGGCGCGCTGGTGATGGTCATCTCGCAGTTCGTCATGGTCGCCGTCATGACCATGACGCCGGTCCACATGCGCGCCCACGATCACAACATGGGCGCGGTCGGCCTGGTGATCGGTCTGCACATCGGCGCGATGTGGCTTCCCTCGCTGGTCACCGGCCTCCTCGTCGACGCGATAGGCCCCCGACCGACCGCGATCGCCTCGGGATCGATCCTGCTCGCCGCCGGCGTGACCGCGGCGCTGGCCCCCGACGACAGCCTGACCGCGCTGATCATCGCCCTGGTGCTCCTCGGCCTGGGGTGGAACCTCGGCCTGGTCGCCGGGACCACCATGGTGGTCAAGGGCACCCGGCCCGCGACCCGCGCCTCGACCCAGGGATCCATCGACGTGTGGGTCAACATCTTCGGTGCCAGCGCGGGCGCGGTGTCCGGTGTGCTCATGCACGCCGCCGGGTTCAGCGTCCTGGCGATCGCCGGCGGAATCGTCGCACTGATCATCGTCCCGGCCCTGGCGCTCGCTCCCCGCGCCGGCCGGTGACCCGGGGGCTCGTCGCCGCCGCGCCGCGGTCGGGGCACGGGCCTACAGCGGGATCGCGTCG
>NZ_JAALDU010000164.1 GCF_014145015.1 Dietzia sp. E1
GGCCTTGCGCTCGAGCCTGCTCAACTCGGCGCGCAGGCCCATGTACTCGTCGAGGTCGGCGTCTCCCCCGGCCTCCTCGAGTGAGGCGCGCATCCGGTCACGCTCGTCGGAGCGGCGCTCGATGGCGCGGGACCGCGACACCAGCGTGCGGTCGGTCTGGAACTGGGCGAACGACCGTCCGATGAGGGTCGTGGCCTCTTCCACCCCGAGCTGCTCGACGAGGTTCACGGCCATCGAGTAGTCGGGCGTGAAAGCGCTGTGCAGCGGGAACCGCGGCGTGTCGACGAGCGCGGCGAGCGCGTCCAGGTCCAGGTCGGGCTGGTCCAGCACCACTGCCGTGCCCTTGGTGTCGATGCCGCGCCTGCCGGCCCGCCCGGTGATCTGCGAGTACTCGGCGGACGTGAGCATCATGTGCGTGTCGCCGTTGAACTTGGTCGTCTTCTCGAGCACCACGGCACGGGCCGGCATGTGGATCCCCAGCGCCAGCGTCTCGGTGGCGAAGACCACCTTGATCAACCCGGCCGAGAACAACTCCTCGACGATCGTGCGGAACAGCGGCAGCATCCCCGCGTGGTGGGCGGCGAGCCCGTTGACCAGCCCGGCGCGGAACGCGGCGAAGTCGAGCGCGTCCAGGTCGGGCTGCGGGACCTGCGCGACCGCGGAGTCGACGTGCGAGGCGATGCGCCGGGCCTCCTCACCGGTCGTGAGGCGCAGCCGGGCCCGGCGCATCTGCGCGACCGCGCCGTCGCAGCCCGCGCGGGAGAACACGAAGTAGATGGCGGGCAGGAGGTGCTCGTCGTCGAGCCGCTCGATGACGTCCTGACGGCGGGCCCACTGCGCGCGCGGGCGGGAGGCCATCCGTTCGTCGTGGTACCCGGACCGGGCCCGCCGGCGCTGGTCGGCGGCGGCGCGGACGGGGACGAGATCGCCGTCCGTGTAGAGCATGTGGGCCAGCGGCACGGGCCGGTGCTCGGAGAGCACGACGGCGGTGTCGCCGCGGATCTCGGTGATCCAGTCCCCCAGCTCGTCGGTGTTGCTCAGCGTCGCGGACAGCCCGACCAGCAGGACGGCCGGGTCGAGGGTGAGGATGATCTCCTCCCACACCACGCCCCGCGAGCGGTCGCCGAGGTAGTGGATCTCGTCCATGACCACGCAGTCGAGGTCATGCAGTGCCGACGAGGCGCTGTAGATCATGTTGCGCAGCACCTCGGTGGTCATCACGACGATGGGCGCGTCGGCGTCGATCGAGTGATCACCGGTAAGCAGGCCGACGTTCTCGGGGCCGAATCGCTCGCGGAACTGCCGGAACTTCTGGTTGCTCAGTGCCTTGACCGGCGTGGTGTAGAAGCAGCGTCCCCCGCCGGCGAGGGCGCGGTAGGCCGCGTACTCGCCGACCAGGGTCTTGCCGGACCCCGTCGGCGCGGACACGAGCAGGTTCCGGCCGGCGTCCAGGGCTGCGAAGGCCTCGAGCTGGAACGGATCGGGCGCGAAGCCCTCGCCGGAGAGGAAGCCCTCCAGCAGGTCGTCGGGGTGCGTCTCGTCAGGTGATGTCGTCATAGATCGAACCGTCGCCCGCCGGGGCCTGGAGCGGTCGGGTGTCGCCGGGCGCGCGGGTACCGGATACGCCGGCGCCGGCGGAGGGGATGGGTGGGGTCAGTGGCTCGGGGCGTTCGAGCGGGCCTGCGCCGCCGAGGCCGTCGGCGGGGGCGAGCGGGGACGCGGACTCGTCGTCCACCTCGAGCCAGTCCTCGCGGGACTTCTTTCTGCGCTTGTCGTGCAGCCGGGCGAACTGGATGGCCGCCTCGACCAGGATGCACACGGCCACCGCGAGCGCGAGCATGGAGAACGGGTCCTGGCCGGGTGAGGCGACGGCGGCGAACACGAAGATGCCCATGATGATGCCGCGACGCGACCGGGCCAGCGTCTCGTAGCTCACGACACCGGCCACGTTGAGCATGGCGATGAGCAGCGGGATCTCGAAGCTCACGCCGAAGATGAGGATGAGCTGGATGAGGAACGTGAAGTACTGCGAGCCGGACAGGGCCGTGGTCTGGACGTTGTCGCCGATCGAGAGCAGGAACTCCAACGCGTGGACGATCACGACGTACGCCAGGACCGCGCCGCCGATGAACAGGACGGCGGCCAGGATCGTGAAGACGATGCCGTAGCGCTTCTCGTTCTTGTGCAGGCCGGGCGTGATGAACGCCCACAGCTGGTACAGCCAGATCGGGCTGGCCAGGACGATGCCGGCGGTGGCGGCGACCTTGAGGCGGAGCATGAACTGCTCGAACGGCCCCGTGGCGAGAAGGCGGCACTCGTCGCCGGCGTCGCCCAGCTGGAGGCGGGCCCCGGGCGGGATGTCGCAGTAGGGGCCGGTGAGGATGCCGCCGAGCGACGGCACGCCCAGGACCCCGGTGCCGTACCACCAGAAGCCGAACCCGAGGGTCACCACGATCGCCGCCACCGAGATGAGCAGGCGGGTCCGAAGCTCGTAGATGTGCTCGATGAGCGGCATGGTGCCGTCGGGGTTACGCGGCCTGCGGCGTCGCTTGGACAGCAGGCGACCGGCGCCGCCCTGACGGGTGGCGCCGGTGTCCGTGGTCCCGGTCTGTGTCATGGACGAGGCGGCCTACTGCCCCTGCTGGCCCTGGCCGCCGTGGTACGGGGCGGTGGGGTCGGTGAACTGCTGCTGACCCTGCTGGGGGGCCGGCTGCTGGTACGGCTGCTGCGGAGCCTGCGGGTACCCCTGGGCCGGGGACTGCCCCTGCTGCTGCCCCTGCGCCTGGTACTGCTGCGAAGGATGTGCCTGGTACTGCTGCGGAGCCTGCGGCTGGTACTGGTTCGCCTGTGGCTGCGCGTACTGGGCGGGGTTCGCCTGACCCTGGGTGAGCGCCTGCGGCTCCTGGTCCTCGGCCGGCTTGTCGTCGTTCTGCATCTCCTTGATCTCGGACTTGAAGATGCGCATCGACCGTCCGAGGCCGCGGGCGGCGTCCGGGAGCTTCTTCGAACCGAAGAGCAGGAGCACCACCGCGAGGACGATGAGCCAGTGCCAGATGCTCAACGCACCCATGTCAACCTCCGTTTGTCTGACAACGTTTCCATGCTAGCGCACCCGCCGCCGGCGACGACACCTCGCAGACCCAGGAAACCCCCCGTGACCTCGTCGTTCACCGGGAATTCACGCGCTGGTCGCCAGAGTCGTCGCCCGTCTCGTAGACGGCCAGGCCCTCAGCGGCACGGCGGGCGACCTCGGCGGCGAGCCCGGGGTCCGCGGGACGCACGACATCGGCGTGCCCGAGCAGGAAGCGGAGCAGCCACGCACGGTCGTGATAGGCGATCTCGACGTCAAGATCGCCGTCGGGGCGGCGGACCACCGTGTGGAAGCGGAACTCGTCGAGGAACCACGCCGCGGCTGCCGGGACACGGGCGGCCTCCAGGCGGACGTCCCCCTCGCCGTCGTCCTGTGGCTCCGGGCCGAGCGCGCGGCGCGGTCCCACCTCCTCCACCCCGCTCATCCGATCCGTGCGGAAGGTCCGCCACTGCCCGGACGAACGGTCCACGCCGTGGAGGTAGGAGTGACCGTCGGCGACGGACAGGCGGGCCGGGTCCACGACGCGTGTGGTGGAGGTGTCGGAGCTGGCCGAGTGGTAGACGAAGCGCAGCGCCCGGCCGTCGTGCACCGCGGTCCGCACCACGTCCGCGTCGGAGTCCGCCGACTCGCGGCGCGCGTCGGCGGCGGTGACGCGGGCGTCGGAGCCGGTGGCCGCGCGCAGCGTCGTGAGCAGGTCGCGCAGCGCGGTCTGGTCGATCACCTCGGGCTGGCCGAGGAAGACGGCCAGACCGGTCTCCAGGGTGACCGCCTCGGCGGCGGTGAGGCGCACGGGGCGGTCGATGCCGGCGGTGAACGTCACCTCGACCATCTCGGCGTCGTCGAGGTCCTCCGAGGAGAAGGCCAGATCGATGAGATCACCGGGGCCGTAGCCGGGCAGGCCGCAGGACCACAGCTGCCACAGGGCGTCGCGGAGCTGCTTCTCGCTCATGCCGAGGTCGCGGGCGGCGTCGGCCACGCGGACGGGACCGCGGGTGTGGAAGTACGGGACCACGCTGAGCAGCGTCGCGAGCGGGACGGAGCGGGGACTCATCGGACGGCCTCCTCGGCGGCGCTGAGGATCGACACGACGCGCACCCGCAGCTCCGCCGGCTCGAGGGCGACGGCGTCGGGACCCTGGGCGGCCACCAGCGCGGACAACTCGCCCAGCGGCGCGGCGAGTCCGAGGTCGGCGCCCGACCTGCCGAAGCGCCGTGCGGGCGTGGCGGACCGGGCCATCGCGCGCAACTCGGCGGCGCGCCCGTCGGCCACCCATACGGTGGCCTCGAGCAGCGGGTTGAGGCGGGAGACGGCGTCGTCGAGCAGCGCCAGGACCTGCTCGGTGGGCGGCACGGGGACGGTCCGGGTCGCGCG
>NZ_JAALDU010000165.1 GCF_014145015.1 Dietzia sp. E1
CCTGAGCGGCGGCGGGCGCCGGACGCGTCAATACGCCGGGTCGAGGGATCCCGCATCGGCGCCGAGCGACCCGGCCGCCGAGGCGGCGGCTCCCCCGACGCTGCCCCACGGTGACGCCGGGTCACCGAGGCTCGCCGTCGAACCGCCCGACGCCCGCGAGTCGGGGAACTCGTCGAGCGGCACGAAGTAGACGTGCCGGCTCTGGCTGGGGACCACCAGCGTGTCGTCGACGATGATCGGCCCGGCCGGGGCCAGCGCCCCCTCGAGCTCGAGCACGCCGGTGACCGCGCCGGTGCGCACGTCGAGTCGGTACACGTTCCCGGCGGTGGTCGAGAAGTAGGCGTCGGCGCCGTCGATCACAGGGGCACCCTTGATCGCGCCGACGGGGTTGCGCCACAGTAGCCCGCCGGTGTGCAGGTCGTAGGCGTAGGCGGCGCCGGTGGTGGGACTGCCGACGAACACGATGCCGTCGTGGATGGTCGGTGCGCCGGACCGGTTGTTGGTGGGTGCGGGCCCGGCGCCGATCACGTGGCGCCACAGGACCTCACCGGAGCGCTCGTCCATCGCGATGATGCTGTGTTCCTCGCGCGCCCCGGCGCTCCCCGGCGCGAGGGCTCGGTTGGCGGTGGTGACGACGACGCCCTCGCCGACGGCCGGCGGGACGTCGTCCAGCCCGTGGGTGAACTCCGGGAATGCGCGCCGCCAGGCGTAGTCGCCGGCCGCGGTGTCGTAGGCGGAGAAGGTGTAGGGCCTGGGGGCACCGCCCCCGAAGAACAGCACCCCGCCGTGCTCCGACGGTGAGGACATGCTCACCACGTGCCCGGTCTCGACCACGTCGAGCGCCTCACCCGTCTCCGGGTCGAGCTTGTACAGGTGGCGGTCGCCGGTGACCGCCCACACCGCTCCGTTGACCACGGCCGGCGTCGGCATGACCTCGCCGGGAGTGTCGTACCGCCACAGGACGTCGCCGGTGTCCGGGTCCAGGCTCAGCACGCCGGATTCCCCCGTGCCGCGGTACCCCTCCGGCCCCCCGCCGAAGAACCGGTTGCCGAATCCCACGAACACCCGCCCGTCGGCGTGGATCATCTCCGAGTGCACCCAGTTGGGCGCCTGCGCCTGCCACAGCAGTGCACCCGTGGAGAGGTCGAACGCCTGCAGTTCGCCGGTCCCGTGGCTGCCGACGAAGACCTTGCCGTCGGCCACCACCGGCGTCGCGCGCACCTCGTTGGCGGTAGGGATCGCCCCGGCGAAGATCTCCTCCACGCCGGAGGCCACGTGGGTGTTGTTGGTCGGGGTGGCGCGGTACTGGGTCCAGTCGCTGTCGGCGGCGTGGGCCGGGCCGACGCCGACCAGCAGGAGCGCCGAGGCGGCCAGGCCTCCGGTGAGGACACGGACAGGGCTCAGACGGTTCCTGGGCATACCTGAAGGCTAACTGGCCATCTGATGTGAGAAGCCGACGGCCGTCGCGGGAGGCCCGTCCCGGCTCCGCCCCCGGGTACTTCAGTGCAACGACCGCGGCGGACCTGGGCCCCCGTCTTCACAGGTCGGTCGGCTACCGTGGCGGGTCGACGCGGCCCGTCCGGGGCCGCGACGGGTGTTCTTGGAGTAGTGGATGACGACGACGAGCCAGCAGACTCCCGCCGGAGATCCGGGTCCCGAGGGGCAGCCGGGCGCTGGCCCGGAGGGTGGGGCACGTCCGTCGGGTGACGGGCGGGGCGGTCGCCCGGGTCGGGGTGGTGTGCTCGCGGCGGTGGCCGTGGTGGCGCTGGTCGTGGTCGCCGCGGTCGCGTGGGCGTTTCTGGCCGGGCCGTTGTCGTCGTCGGCGAGGGCCGAGCGGGCTGTGGCCGAGACGCTCGAGCAGATGAGCTCGGCGGAGTCGTTCGACGAGTTCAACAGTCATATGTGCGCGGAGAACCGGGTCCCGCAGGAGTTGGTGGACACGATCACCGCGTCGAGCGAGGCGACGGGGCCGGATCTCGATTCGATGTTCCGCGAGTCGATCGCGGGCTCGTTCCCGCAGGACCTCGAGGTGACCGGCGTCGAGATCGTCGACGGCGGCGCGGAGGCGATGGCGACGGTCGAGTCCGAGTCGGACGGGTCCGGTCCGGAGCAGGTGCGCATGCGCGACGAGGACGGCGCCTGGAAGCTGTGCCAGCCCGGCGTCGGGATGGGCTCGGTGCCCGAGGGGCAGCAGCCGGGCTGATCGGGTCCGCACGGTCACGCGGGCCGGCCCGGGCGTTCCGGCGGCGTCGGTGTGTCCGTTCCGTCGCTGGGTGTCGTGGCGCGCAGGGTGCGTTCGACCCCGGGTGGGTTGGTGAGGTGGCCGTCGTCGGCGATGAGTCGGTCGAGGTGTTGGTGCCAGCGGTGGTCGAGGATGTGGTCGCGGGCCTGGGCCAGGGGGCCGTGGGGTCGGGTGTGGTGTTCGTGTCCGGTCTCGGTGATGATGGTCAGCTCGCCGAGTGGTCCTGGTCGGTAGGCGCAGTGGCCGAAGGTTTTCTCCCGGTGGTGTTTTCGGCACAGGCACACCAGGTTCCATTCGGCGGTGGGCCCGCCCAGCTCGGGGCGTTGGTGGTCGAACGCGATGACATGGTCGATCTCACAGTCGTGGGCATCGACAGTGCAGCCGGGGTGGCGGCAGGTGCCGTCGCGCAGGCGGATGCGTTCGGCCAACGCGGGGCTGATGCGGTACTTCAGCGCGGCCTCGGGGGTGTCCTCGGTGCCCGGTTGCGGGTCGAGCAGTTCGAACCGGACCTTTGCGTCGCCGCCGGAGAGCAGTTCCTCGCAGAGCCAGTCGAAGCTGGCGTAGGCGCC
>NZ_JAALDU010000166.1 GCF_014145015.1 Dietzia sp. E1
ACACTCTCCCGCGACACCGGCTCCGTCGCGCACGTCGACGAGCGGCTGGGCGCCGAGGCTCGCGAGTTCCTCGCCCGCCCCCACCGCCTGCTCATCGGCGGACAGTGGGTCGACGCCGCCGACGGCCGCACCTTCGCCACCCACGACCCGGCGACCGGGAACGAGATCACGCGGGTCGCCCACGGTGGGCCCGAGGACGTGGACCGCGCCGTGGCCGCCGCCCGCCGCACATTCGACGACGGCGCCTGGGCCACCATGAAGCCGCGCGAACGCGAGCAGATCCTCTGGCGCATCGGCGACCTGCTGGACGCCAAGGCCGAACTGTTCGGGCAGATCGAGGCCCTCGACAACGGCAAGTCCGTCGCGATCGCCACCGCGGTCGACGTGGCGTGGGCCGCCGACGTCTTCCGCTACTACGCCGGCTGGGCCACCAAGATCGAGGGCTCCACGGTCAACGTGTCCATGCCGTTCGCGGGCGACAAGCAGTTCCACGCCTACACCCAGCGGGTGCCCGTGGGCGTGTGCGGGCAGATCATCCCGTGGAACTTCCCGCTGCTCATGGCCGCGTGGAAGCTCGGCCCCGCCCTGGCCACCGGGAACACCCTCGTGCTCAAGCCCGCGGAGCAGACCCCGCTCACCGCGCTGCTGCTCGGCGAGATCTGCCAGGAGGCCGGCGTGCCCGACGGCGTGGTCAACATCATCACCGGCTTCGGTGACGCCGGCGCCGCGATCTCCGCCCACGACGACGTGGACAAGGTCGCCTTCACCGGCTCCACCGAGGTCGGCAAGCTCATCGTGGACGCCGCCAAGGGCAACCTCAAGAAGGTGTCGCTGGAGCTGGGCGGCAAGAGCGCCAACATCGTCTTTGCCGACTGCGATTGGGACGCCGCGGTCGCCGGGTCCGTCGCCGCGTGGATGTTCAACCACGGCCAGGCGTGCACCGCCGGCACCCGCCTGTACGTCGAGGACTCGATCTACGAGGAGTTCACCCAGGCCGTCGCCGACGCCGCCTCGCAGGCCACCATCGGCCACGGGCTCGACCCGGACACGGTGCTCGGGCCGGTGGTGGACCAGGACCAGTTCGACAAGGTCTCCTACTACCTGCGCGCCGGTATCGAGGATGGCGGTCGCGCCCTCACCGGCGGTGCCCGCCACGGCGACACCGGCTTCTTCATCCAGCCGACGGTGTTCGTGGACGTCAAGCCCGAGGACCGCGTGGTGCGCGAGGAGATCTTCGGCCCCGTCGTCTCGGCCCTGCGGTTCTCCGACGTCGACGACGCGGTGCGCCAGGCCAACGACTCGATGTACGGCCTCGCCGCCGGCATCTGGACCAAGGACCTGTCCAAGGCGCACCACGTCGCCAGCCGACTCCAGGCCGGGTCCGTGTGGGTCAACCAGTACAACGGCTTCGACACCGCCATGCCGTTCGGCGGGTTCAAGCAGTCCGGCTGGGGCCGCGAGCTCGGCGCCGGCGCCCTGGACCTGTACACGCAGACCCGCTCGGTCAACATCCAGCTGTAGGCCCGGCCGACCCGACGCCGTCGGCCCACCCGGACCGGGACCCGGCGTCCCCGTGACCACTTCCGGGGACGCCGGAGTCCCCCCCTGTCTCCCGTTCTTCCCTTCCCCCTTCTTCCCTTCCCCTTCCACTCCTCCCACGCCCGCCCGCCGAAAGGACCACCGCCGTGAAGACCAAGGCCGCCGTACTGTTCGACACCAACCAGCCGTTCGAGATCATCGAGCTCGACCTGGACGACCCGGGCCCCGGCGAGGTGCTCATCAAGTACACGGCCGCCGGCCTGTGCCACTCCGACCTGCACCTGTCCGACGGCTCGCTGCCGCCCCGCTTCCCGATCGTGGGCGGGCACGAGGGCGCCGGGGTGATCGAGGCCGTCGGCGAGGGCGTCACCAAGGTCAAGCCCGGCGACCACGTGGTGTGCTCGTTCATCCCCAACTGCGGCGTCTGCCGCTACTGTTCGACCGGCCGGCAGAGCCTCTGCGACATGGGCGCCACGATCCTCGACGGCCACATGCCCGACGGCACGTTCCGCTTCCACTCGGGAGGCAAGGACTTCGGCGCCATGTGCATGCTCGGCACCTTCTCCGAGCGCTCGGTCATCTCGCAGCACTCGGTGGTCAAGGTCGACGACTGGCTACCGCTGGACAAGGCCGTGCTCGTGGGCTGCGGCGTGCCGTCGGGCTGGGGCACCTCGGTCTACGCCGGCGGCGTCCGTCAGGGCGACACCGTGGTCATCTACGGCATCGGTGGCCTGGGCATCAACGCGGTCCAGGGCGCCGTCCACTCCGGTGCCCGCCACGTCGTCGTGGTCGACCCGGTGCAGTTCAAGCGCGACGAGGCGCTGAAGTTCGGCGCGACCCACGCGTTCGCCAGCGCGGCCGAGGCGCACGCCGAGGTCGAGAAGCTCACCTGGGGCCAGATGGCCGATCAGGCGCTGATCCTCGTGGGCACGCTCGAGGAGGAGGTCGTCTCCAGCGCCTTCGACGTGATCGGCAAGGGCGGCACCGTGGTGATCACCGGCATGGGGAGCATGACCGACAAGACGGTGCAGGTCAACGGCACGATGATGGCCCTGTTCGGCAAGACCATCAAGGGCACGCTCTTCGGTTCGGCCAACCCGCAGTACGACATCGTCAAGCTCCTGCGGCTGTACGACGAGGGCAAGCTCAAGCTCGACGAGCTCATCACCACCACGTACACGCTCGACCAGGTGAACCAGGGTTACCAGGATCTGCAGGACGGGAAGATCATGCGCGGCGTGATCATCCACGACTCCTGATCCGGCCGTAGCCCCCACAAACCGGAGCCGGTCGGGCCGGGCGGGACGGCGCCCCCGCCCTCCCCATCCGACCGACTCCTCCCCCGACGCGCGTCGCCTCACCCCCTGGGCGGCGCGCGTCGGTGCGTCAGCCGGCAGCCGCTCCCGCGGATGGCGTCTTGCTCCCGCCGCTGCCCGCCCAGCCCGCAGCCGCCCCTCACCATGGCGCCTCGCCCACCCTTCGGTGCGCGCGAGACGCCATCCCGGCGTGCGGCTGTGTTTTGCCCGCGCATCGTGGCACGCGAGACGCCATCCCGGCGTGCGGCTGTGGCCTGGCGACTGTGGTCCCGTCGCATCGTGGCGCGCGAGACGCCATCCCGGCGAGCGGCTGCGTCAGGGCGTGGCTGCGTCAGGGCGTGGCTGCGTCAGGGCGTGGGCGCGCCGCCGGTCACCGAGAGCGTGTTGCCGGTCGTGTACGACGACTCCTCGGAGGCCAGGTACACGTACGCGCCGGCCATCTCGACCGGCTGCCCCGGCCGACCGAGCGGGTTCTTCTGCCCGAAGTACGGCAGCTTCTCCGGCTTCTGCCCGCCCGTCACCTGCAGCGCGGTCCAGAACGGGCCCGGCGCGACGGCGTTCACGCGGATCCCCCGCGGCGCGAGCTGCTGCGCCAGCGCCTTGGACATCGTGTTGACCGCGGCCCGCGAGGTCGCGTAGTCCACCAGGCCCGGCGACGGCGTGTAGGCCTGCACCGACGAGGTGAAGATGACGCTCGCACCCGGCTGCAGATGCCCGAGTGCCTCCTGCATCATCCAAAACGGCGCCGAGATGTTGACGTTCATGGTCTCCGCCCACTGCTCGGAGGTCAGGTCCTCGAGGCTCTCGACGTAGGTCTGCCGGGCGGCGTTGAGCACCAGCACGTCGATCCCTCCGAGCCCGGCCACGGCGTCGCGGACGATCCCCCGCGCGACCTCTTCGTCGCCGACGTCTCCGGGCAGCAGGACGCAGGTGCGGCCGGCCTCGCGGACCAGCCGGGCGACATCCTCGGCGTCGGACTGCTCGGAGGGCAGGTAGCCGATCGCCACGTCGGCCCCCTCGCGGGCGTACGCGATCGCCACCGCGCGACCGATGCCCGAGTCGCCACCGGTGATGAGCGCGCGGCGACCCGTGAGCCTGCCGTGTCCGACGTAGGACGTCTCACCGTGATCGGCGGGCGGCTCCAGCTCGGAGGCGAGCCCCGGCACCGGCTGCGACTGCATCGGGATGTCGACCTCGTACTTGGTGGTGGGGTCGATGAGCGGCTGGGCGTTCGGGTCAGTGGTCACGGGAGGCCTCCTCGGAAGTCGGAATCTCGACCGTACGCTCGCCCACCCCGGCGGAAGCTGAACCGACACTTCTCCGCGCGTGCGCCCTGTCCAGCCACGCCAACTCCTCTTCGATTATCGAGGTCCGCATGAGAAAGCGCGCTATCCCGCCCGGCGCCCGCGACTTGATGCCCGGCTTTCGCGAGATGTACACCTTCATGATCTCCTGCTTGAGAATCCAGGACACGAAGAACATCACAATTGCGCCCACGAAGAACACATTCGTGAGCACCAGAACCGCAGGGCCCGTCTCCCGACCAACAAGAGGGCTCACGATGTAAACGGTCGACAGCAACATCGTGTAGAACGCCGAGAAGGTCCCGAGTATGGTGAGAAATCGTACAGCCTGAGCCGCGCGATACCGGGCAACCGCCTCCGCGCTGAGCGATTCCAACTCCGCTTCCAGATGAGCGCGTCCGCTGACCCGCTCGAGCGCGGCCGACAGCCTGTCGATCTTCTGGGAGAACCGCTCTCGACCCACGGAGGCTGTGATTAAGGCCCCCACCAGAGCGGGAATCGCCACAAGAAGAGACTCGGGAATGCTCGTCATGCGGCGACGCTAACTTGGCGCTACGACATCGCTATCGTCCCCTGACAGGCAATGGCAATGTCGGACGGTCGGCAGCAACGGGGGCGCCATCCTGAAAGACTGGGCGACATGCACAGCCGCCGTTCAGCACTCCTCCCGTCCGCCGCTCGTCACGTCGCCTCGGCAGTGGCGTCGGTGCTCGTGGCGGCGGGACTCGTCGTCGTCCAGGGCGCCGCCACCACCGCACCGGCCGCGCACGCCGCGCCCACCTGGGGCGCGTGCCCCGACACCGTGTCCACTCCCGGCGCGGTCTGCACGACGGTGACCGTCCCGCAGGACTACTCGCGGCCGGATGGCGAGACCATCGACGTCACGGTGTCCAAGCTCCCGGCCCGCGACCCGGGCGCCCGGCGCGGGGTGCTGTTCGGCAACGCGGGAGGACCGGGCGGGGACTCCCTGACCTACTTCGACGACAACGAACTCTTCACCTGGCCCGATGCCCTGCGCGATGAGTGGGATCTGATCGGCGTGCAGCCCCGGGGACTCGCCCACGCCGGGCCCCTGCAGTGCGCTCCGCTGAACCCGGCGGACGTCCTGATGTTGGCGACCAACGTCGGCGGAGCGCACCGGGCGGCGTGCGAATCGGTCAGCGGCGACGACTGGCGACACCTGACCACCGAGAACACCGCCCGCGACTGGGAGCAGGTGCGACTGGCGCTCGGCGAGGAGCGGATCTCGATCCACGGCCTGTCCTACGGCACCCTGCTCGGATCCACCTATGCGACGCTGTTCCCCCAGCACACGGACAAGGTCGTGCTGGACTCGGGCGCTCACCCGGACTGGATGTGGAACCAGGTCCTGCTCGAGCAGAACGAACCGCACAAGCGGCGGGTTCACGACATGTTCGACTGGATCGCGGCCAACGACGCCACGTACGGCCTGGGCGACACCCCGCTCAAGGTGTATCAGCGCTGGACGGAGCGGGTGCTCGCCGAGGCCGGCACCACCCCGACACTGGCTCCACCGCCCGCGCGCGTGGGCGATGTGCCGGCGGAGTGGCAGGCCCTGGCGCAGGCGTGGATCGACGGTACGACGCTAACCGGCCCGGCGCGGGCGCAGCTGGAGGGCCTCGCGCGGCAGCTGCTCAACCCCGGCGCGATGCAGTCGCAGTCGATCACGCTCGCCGCGACCCGGAGCCTCGCGCCACAGTCGCAGGGCTGGCCGATACTGGCGGCGGCCCTGCGCGACGGCACGCCCTTGGGCATGGTCGATCCGGAGATGCCGGCCGTCCCCGCGGAGGCGCTGATCGCGGTGAACATGCAGTCGGCGATCCTCTGCAACGAGAACCGCGTGGCCCCGCGACCACTGGACTACCCGGCCTTCCTGTGGACCCAGTTCGTCACCGGCGACATCTTCGACGCCACCGGCCTGATGTTCAGCTCGGGCGCGGCGTGCGCGGGAGCTCCCGCCGTCACCACGCCCGTCGAGGTGAGCGGTGACGCGCTCGAGGTGCCGCCGCTGCTGATCAACTCGGTGGCGGACCCCCAGACCCCGCTGCACGGCGCCCGCGCGCTGGGGGACCGGATGGGCGCACACATGATCACCGTCGACGGCGGCGATCACGGGCAGGTCGCCAAGGGCAACGACGTCGTCGACGACGCCGTGGTCGAGTACCTGCGCACCGGGCACACCGAGACCACCTCGGCGCCCGCGCCGCCGGCACCCGTCGCGCGGTGACAGCCCGCCGTGCCCGCCCGCGGTGGCGGGGCGACCGTTGCGAGGCGGCCGGGCCGCGCGGTCGACAGGCCTCGACCGGATGCGAGACGGCGCCGGATCACCCAGACTGCGGAGACGACCGGATTCCATCGATTCGAAGGAGCACGCATGCCCCGTTACCGCGTAGTGGACCCCGACCAGAACGTGATCGAGGAGAAGGAGTTCGCTGACGACACCAAGGCGTACGACTGGTTCAAGACGGTCGAGGTGCCCGACGACGCGCTCGGGTACGCCATGGAGGTCGACATGGACGGCAAGTGGACCCGGTTCGAGATCAACGACGGCGGCACCAACACCTCCCCCGCCGCCGACGAGGGCACCGGTACCCCCTGATCGTTCACGACACGATCTGACGCGGCCGGCCGCACCCCGCTCCACCGCGGGTCGGTCGGCTCTCGCGTGTCCGGGGCCGGGGCCCGCGCCTCCGGGGCCGGGC